>NZ_JBSGBF010000031.1:0-80710 GCF_053601115.1 Streptomyces sp. NPDC004788 | reverse complement strand
GGCCCGGGCAGCCCGTCCAGGGCCCCTGAGGCGGTGACGCCGAGGCGGGCGGGCGCGGAGTCGGCGGGGCCGCCGGTGCCGGCGGCGGTGGCGGCGGTGGAGTCGGCGCGCTGCGCGGGCAGGGAGGCGGTGCCGGACGGGTCCGGTGAGCTCGCCGGGGCCGTCGGCGCCGCCGGAGCGGTGGGGCTGGTCGGGCCCACGGTCGCGAGGGGACCAGGGGGCCGGCGGTAGCCGCTTCCGCTCCCGTAGCCGTCTTCGTAGCGGCTTCCGTAGCCGTTCGCGGTCGCGTTGTCCGCGTTCGTGGGCGTGTTGGAGGTCCCGGTCCCGGTCCCGTTTCCGGTTCCGTACGCGTAGCCGTGCTCGGCCGGGGCGCCGGGGCGCGGCGGAGCCGCCGCGCTCTCCTCGGCGGCGGCCGCGGCCGCCGCGGGCTCCGGCCAGGTCAGGGTGGTGGCCACGGAGGCGACCAGGGCGGCCGCGGCCGCGCCGGGTATCTCGCGGTCGCCCGGGAGCGTCGCCAGCCAGAGGACTGTCTCGCCGCGCGCCTCGGCACGGGCGGCCGCGGCGAGCGCGACCTCGGTCTTCCCGACCCCTGCGGGTCCGGTCAGCAGGGCCCGGCCCCGGGCCTGCAGCACGCGTTCGAGGCGGCCGAGGAGTTCCTCGCGGCCCACCGGCGCAGGCCGGAGCGGCGCTGTCGTCACGTATCCACCACCCTTTGCCCCGCGGGCCCGGCCCATGAGCCCCGTTGCGCAGAGGATACGGAGCGAGGCGCGTCCGTCCAGGCCCCTTGTCCGGCATACGGACAGCACACCCCGGTGAACCGCGCGTGAACCGCGGACGGCCAACTGCCGGAAGCGCCCGTGGTGTAGACCACGGGCGCTTCGCTGACCAGCGATGATGCTGGGTGTGGGGGGTGGTTCTGATGCGATCCGAGGGTGGATCGCGATGGATCAGAAGGTCAGGCTCCACGAGTCGATGTAGCCGGTGTCACCCGAGGCCACATCGCGGACCTGGAGCTTCCAGGTGCCGTTGGCGACCGAGGTCGACGCGTCGACCGTGTAGGTCGCGAGGACGTTGTCGGCGCTGTCGGACGACGACGAGGTCTTCAGGTTGCGCACGGTGCCGTCCGGGGCGATGAGGTCGATGACCAGGTCGCCGCGCCAGGTGTGCTTGATGTCGACCGCGACCTTGAGGGTGGCGGGCGCGTTGCCGGTGATGCCGGAGACGGTGATCGGAGAGGTCACGGTGGACAGGTCCGGGATCTGGACGTCCGTCGCGTTCGTGAAGACGTTGCCGGCCGGCGGGGTGGTGCCGGTGACCGCGTTCACCGTCGCGGCGGCGTCGGCGATGCCGGTGCCGCAGCCGCCGGTGCAGGTGCCGGGCAGCGGACGGGCGTTGGCCTTGATCGCGGCCTTGATGTCGGCCGGGGTCAGGCTCGGCTTGGCCGACTGCAGGAGCGCGGCGAGACCGGCGATGTGCGGGGCCGCCATCGAGGTGCCCTGGTAGGGCTTATAGGTCTCGGTCGACTGGACGGTGGTGCCGGAGTTCAGCGTGGAGTAGATGCCGTTCTCGGGCGTGGTCACCGTGCCGGGCGTGTCGGTGGCGTTGCGGGTCTCGCCGCCGGGCGCCGCGACGTCCACCCGGGTGCCGTAGTTGGAGTAGAAGGAGCGGCTGCCGGCGCGGTTGGTGGCCGCGACGGTGATGACGCCGGTGCAGTTCGCGGGCGTGAAGCCGGAGGCGTCCGCGTTGCTGTTGCCCGCGGCGACGACGACCGTGGTGCCGCGCGAGATCGCACCGTTGATGGCGTTCTGGTAGACGCTCGGGCAGGTGCTGCTGGCGCCGCCCAGGCTCATGTTGATGACCTTGGCCGGGTTCGGGTTGGCCGGGACGCCCGGCACGGAGCCGCCGGAGGCCCAGGTGATCGCGTCCGCGATGTCGGAGGACGAACCGCCGCACTTGCCGAGCACGCGAACCGGCTCGATCTTCGCGTTGTACGCGATGCCGGCGATGCCGTTGGTGTTGTTGGTGACCGCGGCGATGGTGCCGGCCACGTGCGTGCCGTGCCAGGAGGAGTTCGACGCCTTGGAACCCGTACCGCACTCGCCGTCGGTGGCGTTCCAGTCGCCCTCGTCCTTCGAGTCCGCGTCACGGCCGTTGCCGTCGCGGGCGGCGGAGGAGTCGGAGATGAAGTCGTAACCCGGGATGACGTTGGTCGCCAGGTCCGAGTGGGCCGCGTAACCGGTGTCGATGACGGCGACGGTGACGCCCGAACCGGTCGCCTTGTCCCAGGCGGCGGGCACGTTCATGCCGCCGGTGGGCTCGAAGAGGTCCCACTGCTTGGCGTAGTCCGTGTCGTTCGGCGTGACCGCCATCGCGTACGCCCGGATGTCGGGCTCGACGGAGGCGACCTGCGGGTCGGCCTTGAACGCGGCCATGACCTCGGCCACGTCCTGCTTGGTGGCGGCACCGCCCAGGTTCACCAGCGCCGCGCCGCCGGCCAGGCGCCGCTCGAAGGCGAGCTTCTCGCCGGTCTTGGCGCCCTTCTCGGCCGCGTCGCTCTTCGCGGCGGCGTTGGAGCCGGCCTCGGCGGACGAGGACTTGTAGGTGACGATGACCTTCTCGACCGGAGCGCTGGGCAGCGCGGTCATGGCCTGCGAAGCCGGCGCCGGCTTCGGGGACGTGGCGCCCGGGACGGCGGCGAACGCCCCGGTGGTGGTGGCTGCGGCACCGAGGATCGCGGCGCTCGCGACCACCACGGATATGACTCTCCGCCTGGAACCGTTCAAGGTGTGGCCCTTTCGAGTACGACGTAGGTGGAGCAGTGGCGGCGGCGCGGGAACCTCGGGGCGAAGTGGGGTCGCTTCCGTGGTCCCCTGGGCGTGGGGTCCCGTGCGCCGCCACCGGCGCTGACGGCCCGGGTCAAGGCCGCCCCCGACGGACACCACCCACCGCTCCTCATGCACCTGACAGGGGCGGAGGTGGGGGTTGGGATCTGCCGGTGCGGCAGACAGTAGGGAACGCCGAGGTGAACCCGATACGGGGAAAACCCTTGTAGGGCCGAGGGGGAGGGAGGGGGAGGGAACGAGGGGATTTCCGCGCGAGCGCGCGCGGGTTGCTTGCGCGGGCCGCTGGTCGGGGCACCGCCCCCCACCCCCCCCCGTGTGGGCAATCGTCCCGCAGGGCGGGACGGGTGGGCACACGGGACGGCGCCCTTGCGGGCGCCTCCGCCCCTTGTTCCTGCGCGCGCCACGACTGCGGTGCGCCCGGTGGGTGGTGGCGCGGGGCCCGTTCCGGCGGCCGCATTCGGGACTGCATGATTTACGGTGCGGAGTACGGGCGTTCAGTAGCGCGCGCTCTTGTTTCCGCGCCACAAATCACGCTTTACGTCCCGAACGCGGCCCCCTCCACGGCCCCCGCTCGCGTCCGACGGGCGGCTTCGGTCTCAGCCCAGTTCGAGCGTCGTCACGCCGAAGACCCGCTCCCGCGCGATCTCGCGAATCGGACCCGTGTACATCCGCGCCGTCTCGAACGTCGGCTCCAGGCCCCGCTCCTCCGCGAGGCGCGCCGCCGCCGGGTTCGCCTCCGGCATGTCGACGGCGACGCGCGGCGCGCCGAAGGCACGGGCCTCGGCCGCGAGGGCGTCGAGGAGGGCGGCGGCGTCGGCCGGGGTGTCGGCGAAGAGGGGGCCGATACGGGCCTCGGACTCGGCGGGGCGGACGACGCCGTAGCCGGTCGGGCGGCCGTCGGTGACGCGTACCAGGGCGCGGTGGCCCGGAGTCGCCAGCCAGGGCCGGAGGAAGCGCGGCCGGTCCGCGGGGTGGCAGGCGCTGTCGTACGCGGCGAGGGCGACCGGATCCACCCGGTCCGCGGCCACCACACCGGCCGGCGCCCGGTCGGGAAGCGGCACCTCGCCCACGTACCGCGCGGTCCGGTACGCCGTCACGAACCCCGAGCGCCGGTAGTTGTCCTGCTGCGCCGGTACCCCGTCAAGACCCACCGTTCGTCCGCCCGCGTGCGCGAGCGCCGCCTGCCAGGTCGCCAGGCCGTGGCCGAACCCGCGCAGATCCGGCCGTACGAGATAGAACCCCAGGAAGGAGTAGTCGTCGCTGTAGTTGACGACCGAGATCGCCGACACCGGCTCGCCGCCGATGCGCCCCAGGAAGAACCCGGCCGGATCCTGCGCGAAGAACGACTCCGCGTCCGCCAGACCCGGGTTCCAGCCCTCGGCCGCCGCCCAGGCGCGTACCAGCGCCCAGTCCTGCAGGGAGGCGGGGGCGATGGTCAACGTCTCGGCCATGAGGGTTCCTTCGGCGGCGCGGAGCGGACGGGCGGCGGTCGAGCATAGTGCCGTACGCGCGCCGTTCGGCCCGCCACCGTCGCTTTCCGGCCTCCTTCGGCTCCAGGTGCCCCCTGTCGAACCGATGCGCCGCGACGCACGTCTTCCCGTCGCGATCGGCGTGCCACGGCGCTCGTGGCCATCCACCGGGCCGGCGTGGTCCACCGCGACCTCAAGCCGGCGAACATCCCCCTCCCTCCGTCCTCGACGAACCCCTTCGCTCCCTGGTGACCGCCTCGCTCGCCAAGGACCCCGCCGAACACCCGGCTTCGGAGCAGCTGTTGCTCTGGCGTCGTCGGCCGCGCCGACCTCGCCGGCGTCGTCGAGGGCGTGCCCCTGGGAACCCGGCCAGGGCCCGCCGAGCCGTCCCGCGCCGACCTCGCGGAGGCGACGTTCGCCGCTCCTGGACCTCGAAGCCGCGGCCGAACTCGCCCGCCGTCCCGGACCTGCCGTACCGCAGGACCTGCTGACCCGTGCCCTATCGCGTCGCCGGCTCGGGCAGCGGCTCCGATGTCTCCCGGGGCAGCGGTACGGCGGGGAGCAGCACGGGTTCGGCGTGCGGGGCCTGCGGCCGGGAGGCCGCCGGTGCCGTCTCCGTCTCCAGGCCCGTCGTCAGCAGCACCACCCCGCGCGCCGCCGCCACCGCTCCGGCCGCCGCGATCAGCCAGCCCCAGGCGCCGGCGCGGAAAGTCTCGCCGAGGAGCGCGACGCCGATGACGGCGGCGGCGGCCGGGTTGGAGAGGTTGACGACGGCGAGCGGGGCGGCGAGGCCGCCGCGGTAGGCGGCCTGGGAGAGGAGGAGGCCGCCGGCGGCGAAGGCGGCGATCAGGACGGCGAGCAGCGCCGTCTGCCACCAGCCGTTCGGGCCGCCGGGAAGGTCGCGGGCGAGGGCGGTGGTGAGGGTCTGGGTGAGCGCGGAGCCGACGGCGGAGGCGACGCCGGAAGCGGTCGCGTGTCCGAGGCCCCGGCCGCGCGCGCCGGTGCGCATGCGGGCCCGGGAGCGGGACGCGAGCAGTGCGATGAGCAGCAGCGTCACCGCCGTGACGACGAGGGTCTCGCGGAGGTTCAGGGCCTCGTCCGGTTCGACGGGACCGGTGACCGCGACGAGCCCGACCAGGCCCGCCAGGGTCCACAGCGCCCCGCGCCACTCGGCCCGGCTGACCCGGCGCCGCGCCCCGTACGCGCCGATCGGCAGTGCGGCGACGAGCGTGAGCGCGCCGAGCGGCTGGACGAGGGTGAGCGGGCCGTAGTGCAGGGCGGCGACGTGGGCGAGCGCGCCGGCGGCGTTGAGCCCGACCGCCCACCACCACTGCGGGCGGCCGAGCAGGCGGCGCAGCGCGCCGTGCCCGCCGGCGGAGGCGGACGCGAGCCGTGACTGGGCGACGGCGGCGAGCGCGTACCCGGCGGCGGAGACGAGGGAGAGGAGGACCGCGAGGACGGTCCCGGTGGCGGCGCTCATCGCAGGGCTCCTGCGGTCGCGGCGGCGGTGACGGGGGTGAGCGGTGGCAGCGGCCGGGGGCCGTGCCCGCGCCACGGCGCCGGTACGGCGAGCAGCGCGATGCCCAGCAGGACGGCGGCCGCGAGGGCGTCCAACCAGTAGTGGTTGGCGGTGCCGACGATCACGAGCAGGGTGACCAGCGGGTGCAGGAGCCAGAGCACCCGCCAGCGCGTCCGGGTGGCGGCGATCAGGCCGATCGCGACCATCAGTGCCCAGCCGAAGTGCAGCGAGGGCATCGCCGCGAACTGGTTCGCCATCGAGTCGGTCTCGGGCGTGGCGCCGTAGACGGAGGGCCCGTAGACCTGCGCGGTGTCGATCAGGCCGCTCTCGGTGAGCATCCGGGGCGGCGCGAGCGGCATGAGCAGGTGCAGCGCGAGCGCGGCGGCGGTGACGAGGGCGAGTACGCGGCGCGACCAGACGTAGTGGCCGGGGCGGCGCCAGTAGAGCCAGGCGAGGAAGGCGATGGTGGCGGGGAAGTGCACGGCCGCGTAGTACGTGTTCGCCGTCCTGATCAGGGCCTCGCCGTGCAGGAGGAGGTGCTGGATCACGCCCTCGGCCGGCAGGTGCACCGCGCGCTCGGCGTCCCACACGCGGTCGGCGTTGTGGAAGGCGCGGGTCTCGTGACCGTTCGCGAAGAGCCGGCCGAACTTGTAGACGAGGAAGAGCGCGGTGACGAGCAGCAACTCGCGCACGAGCGGCGGTCTGCGTATGCCGCCTCTCCCGCCCGTCCCGCCCGTCTCGCCTGTCCCGGCAGCCATGGCGCGGCCCCTTTTTTCCTCAAATCGGACAACAAACGCAGGAACTCTAGATCCGATTTCATCGAGACGCAAGCGTCTCGATACGTTTGCGTCTCGATTGTGCACCCCCTACTCTCGTATGTGCAGGGAAAGGTGTCCGGCAGGAGGCCGGCGGGGTAGGGGATCTCCGGGAGGAACTCGATGTCCACGCAGGCCGCGACTGCCGCCGCCCGCCGCAGCAAGCTCACCCCCGAGCGGGAGGAGGAGCTGTACGAGGCGGTCATCTGCCTGCTGCGCGAGGGCGGCTACGACTCCGTCACCATGGAGGGCGTAGCCGCCCGCACCAAGTGCGGCAAGGCGACCCTCTACCGCCAGTGGGGCACCAAGCCCCGGCTGGTCACCGCCGCCCTCGACAAGCGCCGCTGCGCCGTCTTCACCGGCATCGACACCGGCTCCCTCGTCGGCGACCTGCGCGAGGCCGCCCGGATCGCCGCCTCCCGCCGCGAGCGCGACGCCGAACTGATGGAGGCGGTCAGCCAGGCGTACATCGCCCACCCCGATCTGCGCGCCGCGCTGCGCGAGACCGTCATCGAGCCGGAGGTCGCCGCCCTCGACGCGATGCTGGCGCGCGCCGTCGAGCGCGGCGAGCTCGCCGCCGACAACCCGGCGATCGCCTTCGTCGCCCCCTGCTTCATGGGCATGCTCCGCATCGAGCGCCTCTTCGAGGACCGGTTCGCGGACGCGGTGACGATGCGGACCTTCGTGGACGCGGTGCTGCTGCCGGCGCTGAAGGTGGATCCCGGCACCGCGCCGGACTCGCGGGATTCCCAGGAAGCCGAGGAGACCGCCGGCTCGGCAGGTGCCGCAGGCTCCGCAGGTTCCACCGGTCCCGCAGGTTCCGAGGTGTGATCCGAAGGGTGATCCGAGGTGTGAAGCGCCCGCCCGTCCGGCACCCTGAAGCCATGCCCCACACCCCGCCGCCCGGCGGCCACCGCGTCCGCGTCCGGCGCGTCTACGAGGCGCCCGAGCCCGACGACGGCCTGCGGGTCCTCGTCGACCGCCTCTGGCCGCGCGGCCTCTCCAAGGCCGACGCGCACATCGACGAGTGGCCCAAGAGCCTCACCCCCTCGAACGAGCTGCGCCGCTGGTACCACGGCACGGAGGGGGAGTACGAGGAGTTCCGGCGCCGGTACGAGGAGGAGCTCGCCGAACCGGCGGCCGCCGCGGCCCTCTCGGCCCTGCGCGCCAAGGCCGCCGAGGGCCCCGTCACCCTCCTCACCGCCACCAAGGACCCCGCCCAGAGCCACACCGAGGTCCTGCTCCAGGCACTCCACGCGACCTGAACCCGCCCTCGTCACGTACCTTTCGCGCCAGCTCCGCGCGCGCCCCTGGTCACCCGCCCGCGCCCCCTTCACCATGGCCGCACCGCACCGCACCGCACCGCGCGGCACCGCACCGCACCGCACTGCATCGCACCGAACTGCACTGCATCGCGCCGCACCGCATCGCGCCGCATTGCATCGCGCCGCACTGCACCGCACCGCACCGCACCGCACCCGATCGTGAGGAGGCACCGCGTGGACCGCGTGGACCCGGCCCAGAGGCGACGGCACGCCCGGCTCGACGAGCTCCAGCGCGACCCTTACCCCCTCTACGACCGGGCGCGCCGCACCGCCGGGCTCACCTACGAGCCCCTCCTCGACGCCTGGCTCGTCACCCGGGACGCCGACGTCCGCGAGGTGCTGCTGCGACCCCAGGACTTCTCCTCCGCCCAGTCCCTGCGCCCCGACGTCCAGCCGTCACCCGCCGCCCTCGCGGTCCTGGGCAGCGGCTTCGCGCCGCGGCCCACGGTCGTCTCCACCGACGGCCCGGCCCACCGCCGCCACCGGGCGCCGCTCAACAGCGGCCTGTCCGTCACCCGGATCGCCGCCCTCACCCCGTACATCACCCGGCAGGCCGAGACGCTCGCCGAGGAGTTCGCCGACGCCGTCGCCGAACGGGGGCGGGCCGACCTCATGGCCCGGTACGCCCGCCGCCTCCCCGGCGCCGTCGTCGGGCGGCTGCTCGGCCTGGACCCGGCCGACGTGCCGGCCGCCGTCCACGGCTCGTACAGCGCCGAACGCCTGCTCTTCCGCCCGCTGCCCGAGGCCGAGCAGATCGCCGCCGCCCAGGACGTCCTCGCCCTGCAGGAGCTGCTGGACCGCTACGCCCGCGACCGCCGCGCCCGGCCCCGGGACGACCTGATCACGGCCATGGTGACCGCCCTCGCCCCCGACGCCGGACTCGGCCCGGGGCCGCGCGAGCTCACCCACGACCAGCGCTGCGAACTCGTCGCCAACCTCCAGAACCTGCTCATCGCCGGCCACCTCACCACCACGGCGCTGATCGGCACGACCGTGCTCCACCTGCTGCGCCATCGCGACCAGTGGGAACTCCTGCGCACCCGGCCCGAGCTCGTCCCGGCCGCCGTCGAGGAGGCCGCCCGCTACGACACCGCCGTGCAGGGCTTCCGGCGCACCACCACCCGCCCGGTCACCCTCGCCGGCACCGAACTGCCCGCCGGCGCCTCCGTCTTCGTCGCCTATGGCTCCGCCAACCGCGACCCGGCCCGCCACCCGGACCCCGACGTCTTCGACATCACCAGGACCCGGGCGCACTCCCGCCACCTGGCCTTCGGCCACGGCCCGCACGGCTGCCCCGGCTCCCAGCTCGCCCGCGTCCAACTCCGAGCCGCCCTCCAGGCGCTGACCCGGCGGCTGCCGGAACTGCGGCCGGCCGACGCCCGTCCCGTAACGATGCGTCCCACCCTCATCCACCGTTCGCCCGAGGAACTGCTGCTCACCTGCTGAGCCGCGGCGCCTCCGCGGCGGCGTCCGGCACCACCCCGCCGGCCTCCACCCGGCCCGCCAGCCCGCGGGCCCACGCCGCGAGGCCGGCGACATCGATCCCGTACGTCTCCGAGCCCGGCCCCCGCCCCGCGTACTCCTCGACCCGCCCGGCCCCGCGCCGCAGCAACCGCGCCCCGCCCGTCGCGTTCCCCCGCGCCGCGTGGGTCAGCCCCACGGCCAGCTGAGCCAGCCCCTGCCACAGATCCCGCTCCCCGGCCGGCCCCGACTTCCACGCGTCCTCGAACACCTCGTGCGCATGGAACGGCATCCCCGCGTCGAGCAGCCGCTGTGCCTCCCGCACCGTCTCCCCGGGCGCCCGCACCACCCCCTCCGGCTGCCGCGCCACCCCCTCCGCCCCGTGAGCCAGCGGCCGCCCCAGCCCGTCCCGCGGCCGCGCGCTCCGCGCCCGCCCCGCCCGATCCCGATCCCTGTCCACCCACCCATTCTCCTCCGCACCCCGCGGTGACACCCCGTGTGCTGATCCACCCCGTGAAGTGAGGTAATGTTCTCTTGCACGCCGCCGCGGGACTCGAACCCGGGGCGGACGAGCACCGGGACGTGGCGCAGCTTGGTAGCGCACTTGACTGGGGGTCAAGGGGTCGCAGGTTCAAATCCTGTCGTCCCGACTGTGCGGAAACGCAGGTCGGAGGCCGTTCTCTCATCCACGAGAGGACGGCCTTTCGTGCGTCCGGGGGCGTGGTGGTCGCCATGTGGTCGCACGCCCGGGCCGGGGCCTCCTGGAGTGACCGTCGTCGGCCACCGCAGGCGAGGTCGGCAATCCCGTAACGCCAGAAATCGCCCAGAAAGGACAGCTTTCTCGCGCGCGGCAGGGAGCCGTGGTGCCGGCGCATCACGCCGCAGCCCGCACCCCCGCGTGGAGGAGCTCTGTCTCCAGGTCCTGGGCGTCGCCGTCTGCGCCGGAGGCGTTTGCTCGGTGGCTGGGCGGCGTCGGCCGGGGGCGCGCAGTGAGTGGTGCGCGCCCGCTGGGCGGAAGCCGCAGTCGAATGGTGCTCCAGAATAAGCCAGTTGATGAGGCGGAGGGGCGCGAAAAACTTGTGCACCCGATCGGATGCTCCGGTTGCGCCATTCAGGTGGCGCCTGGACGGGATGTCCTTTTGGTGCGTCTTGGATGGCGTCCATGATCTTTTCAGCAGCGACGTGGGCACCCTCCTGCCCGGTCGGCGATAGCGGTGTCCCTCTGCCCGTGCACCGCGCCGTCGCCACAGTGGCACTCCGCGAACCGGACCGAACCGCGGTCGTGGAGGAGGGCGGCAAAAGCTGGTCGTATCGCGAACTCTGCGCCTGGGCACGGGAGTTGGCCGCAGAACTGCGTGAGTCCGGGGTCGGTCCCGGGGCGACGGTCGCGGTGCGGCTGCCGCGCTCGGCCCGGCTGATCGTCGCCTTGATCGCGGTCTTCGAAACCGGCGCCGCCGCCGTGGTGCTGGATCCGCGTACGCCGGCCGAACGGCTGGCGGCCGTCGAGTCCGACGCGGGATGCGTGGCGGTGCTCGTGCCGGCCGGAGAGACCGCGCGCCCGGGCGGCCCCAGGCCCGTCGCCGTGGCCGCCTCACCCCGTGCGGCGTCCCTCGCGGCCGAGGCGCTGCGTCCGGCCGTACCGGACGGCGAACTCGACCGCGTGGCCTGTGTGTTCTACACCTCGGGATCGACCGGCCGCCCCAAAGGCGTCCAGATCACCCACCGCAACCTGGGGCGTTTCGCCGCCGACCCGCACTGGGACGGGCCCGGGCACCGAGTGACGGCGCTGGTCTCCGCGCTCGGTTTCGACGCGCTCAGCCATGACCTGTGGCTGCCGCTCACCCGGGGCGGCACGGTGGTCGTCCCGGGCGAGGACCGGGTGGACGCGCACCGGCTGGCCGCTCTGGTCGCCGCTCACGGCGTCACCGGTGTCTTCCTCACCACCGCCTGGTTCAACCAGATCGCCGCGGACGACCCGGACGCGCTGCGAGGGCTGCACACGGTCCTCACCGGTGGCGAGGCCGCCGACCCGCGGGCGTTCGCGCGGGTCCGGGCCGCCTGTCCGCACGTGGCGCTCGGTCACGTCTACGGCCCGACGGAGTGCACCACCTTCACCACCCTTCACCCCCTGCCGCCCGGGCAGCCGGTACCGGAGACACGGGTGCCGATCGGCACCGGGCTGCCGGGGACCGCTGTACGGCTGCTCGGCCCCGATCTCGCCGAGGTGCCGGCCGGCGAGGCCGGCGAGGTGTACGTCGCGGGGGAACAGGTCGCCCGGGGCTACCTGAACCGGCCCGGCCTGACCGCCGAACGCTTCGTCGCCGACCCGTACGGCCCGGCCGGTGCACGCATGTACCGCACGGGCGACCTCGCCGTGCGCGGCGCCGACGGCGCTCTGGAGTACCTGGCGCGCGACGACGACCAGGTCAAGATCCGCGGCCACCGGGTCGAGCCCGGCGAGGCGCGCGCCGCTCTGGCCGCCCTGCCCGGGGTCGCCCGGGCGGTCGTGGTCGCGCGGGACGGTCGGCTGATCGGTTACGCGGTCGCCGAGCGCGACGCCGCAGGCGTCACCGGGGAGACCCTTCGCGACCGGCTCACGCGCGTACTGCCCGAGTACCTGGTGCCCACGGCCGTGCTGCTGATCGACGACATCCCGCTGACCGTGAACGGCAAGGTGGACCGGGCGGCGCTACCCGCGCCCGCCGCCGTGCGAGCCGGAGCCGGTACGGCGCGGACACCCGCCGAGCGGGCGCTGTGTGCGGCCTTCGCCGAGGTGCTCGGCCTGCCCGGGACCGGTACCGACGACGACTTCTTCGCCCTCGGCGGGGACAGCATCACCGCGATGCGCCTGGTCAGCCGCGTACGCCGGGAGAACGTGGCCATCAGCTCGCAGGACGTCTTCCGTCTGCGCACCCCCGGCGCCCTGGCCGCCGCCGCGCAGGCGACGGCGCCCGCCGCGGACCTGTTGCACCAGTCGGCCACCGGCCGTCTCGGGCTGCCGCCCATCGCCCTGTGGCTGCGCGAACAGGGCGACGGCGTCGCCGAGTTCGTCCAGTCGGTACTGCTCGAGACGCCGCCCGGCCTGGAGCAGGGGGCGCTCGTGGCGGCCCTGCAGGCGGTGGTCGACCGGCACGACGCCCTGCGCACCCGGCTCCCCGACCCGTCCACCGAGGCCGTGTGGCAGCCTGAGGTGTTGCCCCCGGGCGAGGTGGCGGCGAGCGCCCTCCTGGACGTGGTGGACGTGCGGGAACTGCCGGACGCCCCCTCGGCCCGCACCGTCCAGGAGGCGGTGGAGCACGCCATGCGGTCGCTGGACCTGCCCGCGGGGCGGACCCTCCGGGCCGTGTGGTGGGACGCCGGCCCCGAGCGGCCGGGCCGGCTGTTGTGGGCCGCGCACCATCTGGTCGTGGACGGGGTCTCCTGGCAGGTGCTCACCCAGGACCTGGCGCGGGCCGCCGAGGACCCGCGCGGCCTGGGCGCCTGGGGGACGGCCACCCCGTACCGGCGCTGGGTGGAGACGCACAACGCCCGGGCCGACAGTGCCGAGGTGCTGGCGACCCTGCCGCACTGGCGGGCAGCGAGCGTCCCGGCGGCCACGCCGTGGCCCGCGCGCGGGCAACTGGACCCGGAACGGGACACCATCGCCACGTCCCGCACCCTGGAGTCGGTGCTCCCGCCCGAGGTCGGCCGGGCCCTGCTCACCACGGCCCCGGCCCACTACGGCGCCACGACGCAGGAGCTGCTGCTGGCCGCGCTGACGGTGGCCGCCGCCCGCCGCGGCGCTTCCCGGACCCTGGTCCTGGACACCGAGGGGCACGGCCGGGACCCAGTGACGGGCGGCGCGGACACCGAAGTCTCCGCGACCGTCGGCTGGTTCACCTGCATGTTCCCCGTTCGCCTCGACTGCCCCGCGCGGGCCGCCCGCCCGGCGGACCCCGGCGCCGAGGAGACGGCCCTCGCCGAGGCCGTGCGTGCCGTCCGGGAGCAGTGGCAGCGGGTGCCGCAGGATCGCGCCTCGTACGGGCTGCTGCGCCACCTGCACCCCCAGGCGGCCGGACTCCTGGCCGCCGCACCGGGACGGCCGGTGCTCTTCAACTACCTGGGCCGGTACGCCGTTCCGGGCCGCGATCCCTGGCCGTACGCCGCCGAGGCGCCCGTTCTCGGCATCCATCGGGCCGCCAGGCAGCCGCTTTCCCATCCGCTGGAGATCAACGCGGTCGTCGACGAGCGCAGCGGGGAGCCGTTGCTGACCGCCGTCTGGCGCTGGTCGACACGGCTGGTGGACGGCGACGACGCGGCGGGTCTTGCCGCGGAATGGGCCGGTGTGCTCGCCGCGCTCGCCCGCGCGGCGGACGCCGGTACGCGGGAGCGGGCAGGGGTGGCGACCGTGCCCGCGCAGCGTACGGAGGAGCGGTGGCCTTGCTCCCCGCTCCAGGAAGGGCTGCTCTACCACGCCCACAAGGGCGAGGGAGCCGCCGACCCCTACCACGTCCAGACCGTGCTCGACCTGGAAGGGCCGGTGGACCCGGCCGCGCTGCGCGTGGCGCTGTCCGCGCTCACCGACCGGCATCCGGCTCTGCGGGCCGGGTTCCGGTGGGACTGCCAGGGGCGGGCTGTGCAGTCCGTACCGGAGACGGTCGAGGTCCCACTGAGGGAAGTCGACCTCACCCGGCTGCCCGAGGCGGACCGGGAACATGCCGTCGCCGAGGAGACCCGCCGGGACCGGGACGAGCCGTTCGACCTGGCCGTGCCGCCGCTGCTGCGGGCCGTGCTGCTGCGCCTGGGTGAGGGACGGTCCCGGCTGCTGCTGAGCTACCACCACATCCTCATGGACGGCTGGTCGATGCAGGTGGCCCTGGCCGACCTCGCCGACCTGTACGGCCAGGCCGCCTCGGGCGCCGTGCCGAGGCTCACCGCCCGGCCGTCAGCGCTTGCCTATCTGCGCCATGTCGCGGATCAGGACGCGGAGTTGGCGGGCAAGCACTGGCAGGCCCTGCTCGGTGACGCGACCGAACCGACGCTGCTGACCTCGCCCGGCGGAGCGGAGCGGACCCGTCCGCACACGGTGCTGCTCGAACTGCCGGCCGAGCGCACGGCCGCCCTGCGGGCGAAGGCCCGCGAGCGGGCGCTGTCCCTGAACACCTTGGTCCTGGGCGCCTGGGCACTGGTCCTTGCCCAGCTGACCGGCCGCACCGACGTGGTGTTCGGCACCGTCGTCGCCGACCGCCCGCCCCACCTGCCCGGCGTCGAGTCCATGGTCGGCCTGATGAACAACGCCGTGCCGGTACGGGTCGACACCGCCGCCGTCGCCGACCGGGGCGGCCTGCTGACCGCCCTCCAGGAGCAGCGGACCGAGATGATGCCTTTCCAGCACCTGGGCCTGGCGGAGATCATCCGGGCCGCCGGGCTGCGCGAACTCTTCGACACCGTGGTGGTGCTGGAGACGTATACCGACGCCTTCGCCACGCGGTGGGGAAGCGATCTGCGCGTGACGGCCAGCCGGGTGGAGAACGGCACGCACTACCCGCTGTGCGTGCTGGTCTCGCCCGGCGAGCGGATGAGGATCCGGGTGCAGTACCAGCCGGGGAAGCTCGGCGAAGACGGAGCCCGGGAGATCGGCGCTCGGTTCGTCGAAGCGCTGGACGCGCTGGCCGACGATCTGTCCGTGCCCGCCACCCACCCGGTCGCACCCGTGAGCGCTGCGGGCCGACCGCAGGCGGCCGAACTGCTGCCCGCCGCGGTGCCGGTGCTGGAGCGGTTCGCGGCGCACGTGCGCACGGCCCCCGGGCGGGCGGCCGTGGTGGACGGGGACGGGGTGCTGGACTACCAGGGCCTGGACGCGGCCTCGGACCGGCTGGCAGAAGAGCTCGCCGCCCGGGGCGTCGGGGCCGAGGACGTGGTGGCCCTGTGCCTGCGGCGCGGCCGGTACGCGGTGACCGCGATGCTCGCGGTGCTCAAGGCCGGTGCCGCCTACCTCTGGTTGGATCCGCGCCATCCCGCTCCCCGCGTGGCGGCCCTGGCCGCAGAGGGGCGCCCCGCACTCCTCGTCCTGCAGCCGGAGTTCGACGAGGCCCTGGCGCTGGTCGACGCCGCCGTGCCGCGGATGCCGCTGGAGCCCCGCCACGTGTCGCCCGAGCCGCTGTCCGGCGACCGCTCGGTACGACCGGCGCGGCGGCCCGGTCACCCGGCCTATGTGGTGCACACCTCCGGGACACAGGGCACGCCGAAGGCGGTGGTGATGCCCGGCGCCGCCATGGACCGGCTGGTGGACTGGCACGCGCGCCGCTTCCCGGCCGAACCGGGCGCGGTGACGGCCCAGTTCACCTCGATGGCGTTCGACGTCGCGACCCAGGAGGTCCTCACCGCACTGTGTACGGGGCGGACGCTGGCCGTCCCCGACGCCGACACCCGCGCCGACGCCGCCGCGTGGACCGCCTGGCTGCGGGCCCACCGGGTGACCGAGCTGTTCGCCCCCACGCCCGTGCTGGCGGCCCTGTGCGAGTTCGCCGACGGCGAGCGGGAGTCGCTGCCGGACCTGCGGCATCTGGTCCAGGCCGGCGAGGCGCTGGTCGTCGGCCCGCAGCTGCGGGCTCTGTGCGCCCGCGGGGACAAGCGCCTGCACAACCACTACGGCCCGGCCGAGACGCACGTGGTGACCGCCGGCGAGGTCACCGGGGACCCGGCCGACTGGCCCGCGCGCCCCGGCATCGGCAGTCCGGTGCCCGGGTCCCGGGTGATGCTGCTGGACGCGGGGCTGAGGCCGGTCCCCGACGGACTCGCCGGCGAGCTCTACCTGGCGGGCGACCAGGTGGCCCGCGGTTATCTGGGCCGGCCGGGGCTGACCGCCGCGCGGTTCGTCGCCGATCCCTGGGGGCCGCCCGGCTCCCGGATGTACCGCACCGGCGACCTGGCCCGCAGGCTTCTGGACGGCACGCTGGAATTCACCGGCCGCAACGACGACCAGGTCAAGATCCGCGGCCACCGGATCGAGCCGGACGAGGTCCGGGCCGCCCTGGCCGCCCTCCCCGGCGTGGTGCAGGCCGCCGTGGTGGCCGGGCCGGACGGACGCGGCGGCAAGGAGCTGACCGGATACGCGGTCGGCTCGTCGGAGACCGCTGCGTCCCTGGAGGGCGGCGCGCTGCGCGACGCGCTGGCCCGGGTGCTGCCGGACTTCATGCTGCCCGCCCGGGTGATGGTGCTGGACCGCATGCCGCTGACCGTGAACGGCAAGGTGGACCGGCGGGCCCTGCCCGAACCCCGGCGAACCCCGGCCGGGCTGCGGGAGCCGCGCACACCGGCCGAGCGGGTGGTGGCCGAGGCGTACGCCGACGTCCTGGGCCTGGAGCGGGTGGGCATCGACGACAACTTCTTCGACCTGGGCGGGCATTCGCTGCTCGCGGCCCGGCTGCTCCAGCGCCTGCGGGAACACTTCGGCCCCGCGGCCACCCTGGCGCAGGTGATGCAGCGGGCCACCCCGGCCGCCCTGGCCGCCACCCTCGCCCCGCTCCCCGTACCGGCGGCGGACCCGGACACCAAGCCGACCGCACCCACCAAGCCGACCGCACCCACCAAGCCGACCGCACCCACCAAGCCCACCGCGTCGACCACACCCACCAAGCCCACCGCGTCGACCGCACCCACCAAGCCCACCGCGTCAACTGCACCCACCAGCCCCACCGCGTCGACCGGTCCCGGTGACCCCTCCGTATACGCCCGTGGCTGACCAAGGGCCGGACCCGGCCCGAAGCGGCAGGGACCGGACGCGTCCTTCGACATCCCTCAGCAGCCCTGCCCCCGGCTGATCACAGCACCACCCGGCGGCGGGTCGCCGCCGCCATCCAAGGAGACCCATGAACCCCTTCGACGACACCGACGGCGCGTTCCTCGTGCTCGCCAACGACGAGGAACAGCACAGCATCTGGCCCGCCCACATCACCGTTCCGGACGGCTGGCGCGAGGTACACCCCCGCGCCGACCGGGCCACCTGCCTGGCCTGGATCGAGACGTCCTGGACCGACTTGCGACCGCGTTCGCTGCGGACCGCCGGGGCCGCTCGATGACCGCCCCGGACGCACCCGGGGCCTCGACACCGGCCCGGGACCAGGACACCCCCGCACTGAGCATCGCCGTCGTGGCGGCCCTGCCGCAGACCGCTCCTCCCCTGGTCGAGGCGCTACGCACGCTGGGGCACCGGGTCCCGGTCGTGATCGGCTACCGCCGCCCCGCCGACTGGCCCGGGCACGTGCTCGGCGAACACGATCTGCCACCAGGCGTTGACCTGGCCGTTCCCTCCCGTACGGAATCGGTCGCAGGGCTCCTGCACGCCTACGCCGTGGACGTGGCCGTCAGCTACGGCTACCCGCGAAAGCTGCCCGCCGCCGCCGTGTCCGCCCCCCGCCTGGGCACGGTCAACTGCCATCCCTCCGACCTGCCTTCCTACCGGGGCCCCAACCCGGTGGGATGGGCCGTGCGCAACGGCGAACACAGGATCGGCGTGACCTGGCACCGGATGGACGCCGAACTGGACACCGGCTCCGTGCTGGCTCGCACGACGATCGCCCTCGACGAGCAGGCCTGGTCCTTCACCGGAGTCAACTCACGAGTTCTGGAAGCCGCTTCGGGAATGCTGCCGCACGTACTGCGGCGGCTGCTGCGCGGCGACGAAGGCGAACCGCAGCCGCAGCGTGAGGGCACCTGGGCCGGATTCTTCACGGAGGACTACGCCACGGTGGACTGGTCCGCGAAAGCCGCACACATCCACACACAGGTACGCGCGTGGAACATCGCCGGCCACCACCCCCGCGTGCAGGGCCCGGTAGCGATGATCGACGGATCACGGTGGCGGTTGCGCCGGACCACGCTGACACAACCGCCCACGGGCACCGGACGCCGCATCACGTGCGGCACGGGCGACCTGTGGGTCCTGGCAGCCGACCTGCTGGACTAGGGTCCGCGGCGAAAACGGGTGCTCGTTCGTGGCACGTCCTGTGGAACGTGCGGAGCTGACGAACGGCCCCTGGGTCCGGCTTGAGCCGCTGCTGTCGCGGCGTCAAGCCGGACCGGCCCGCAGGCGGGGCTGCGACGCCCGCTGACCGGCGCACGACACCGCCCACGTCGTCGCCGGAATCCGCTCCACCCGCGCCACGCTTCGGAGGCGGGCCCTTCGGGTATGCGGCGTCGGTGGCGGCGCCGGCCCGGCTCACCCGCGGCCTGCCGCCTCCGGCTCGCGCGCGTGGGGGCCTGCTGTCGTCGAGCCCGACCAGTGACCGACCAGCTCCGCGTAGTGCGGGCTGCGTACGAGGAGTTCGGCGTGGGTGCCCAAGACCGTCCGGTCGCCGTCCAGGAGCAGGACCCGGCGGGCCCGGGTGGCCGAGGCGAGCCGGTGGGCGATGACGACGAGGGTGCCGGGGCGCTCGGCGAGTGCGGCCTCCGCGCGTTCCTCGGCGACCGGGTCCAGATGGCAGGTGGCCTCGTCGAGGACCACCACCGGGGCCGCGCAGGCGTGGACCCGCGCCAGGGCGAACAACTGCCGCTCACCACTGGACAGTTCCCTGGCGGGGGAGTGGAGCCGGGCATCGAGCCCCCCGAGCCGGTCGATCACCTCGGCGAGCCCGACCGCCGCGGCGGAGTGCTCCAGGCGGGCCCGGTCGGCGTCGGGAGCCAGATAGGCCAGGTTGGCGGCGACCGTGCCCGGGAAGACGTACGCCTCCTGCGGGACGAGCGCGAACAGCCGGCAGCGCACTGCCTCATCGAGGTCCGTCACCGGGTGGCCGTCGACGCTCACCGTGCCGGCGGTCGGGGGGACGAGCCCGGTGAGCAGCGCGGCGAGGGTCGACTTGCCGATGCCGCTCGCGCCGACGACGGCGAGGTGGTCGCCGAACGGGACGTCCAGGCTGAGCCGGCGCAGCACGGGCTCGGCGTGCGGGCCGTACGCGAAGTCGAGATCTCGCACCGAGAGGTCCGGGGCCTCCCCGCGCGGGCGGCGCGACGGCACACGCGCCGGAGAACCGGACGACTGGAGCTGCCCCGACGACGACCTGGACTCCTCCGGCAGCTGGGACGGCGGGGACTGCTGGGGCTGCTTCGACGGCTGGGGCTGATGGGACGAACGGGACCGCTGGGACTGCTGGGACGGCGGGGACTGCTCGGACGTCCGGGTCTCCTCCGACCGCTCCGACCGCTCCGACCGCCGAGGCTCCGGCACCATCGCCGCCTCCGCCAGCCGGTGGAGGACCACGCCCAGCTGGCTCCAGTACCCGGACACCGCACCGGCCAGCATCTGCAGGGCCGGCAGGAGGTGGGCCGCCACATAGGTGGCCGCGCCGACCACGGCGCCGGGGCTGACCGACCCCTGCGCCACCAGGTTCGGGCCGGCCAGCAGCAGGAGCAGCAAGGGCAGTTGGCCGCCGAGCAGGACCACCGGGACGCGCATCGCGGCCGCCAGGCCGACGGCGACCTGCGCCCTGGCCGCCCCGGTCACCGCCTGCTCCACGACCGAAGCGGCGTGCGGCTCGGCCGCCAGCGCCGTGATGTCGCGGGCCGCGCCCAGCGCCGCCCCGACCCGCCCCGCGACCTGCTCCTCGGCGAGGACGAGCAGCCGCCGGCGCGCCGTCAGGCGGCGCATCGACCAGAAGAACACGGCCAGCGACGGAACCAGCGGCGCCAGCACCAGTCCGGCGAGCAGCGGGTCGAGCGCGGCCAGTCCGATGACGGCGGCGAGCAGCGACATGCTCAACGGCCGGGCGGTGCGCAGCAGTGTCCCGGTCAGGTTGCGGACCGTCTCCACCTGGCCGTTCAGCTGGGCGACGGCCGCGGATCCGCCGCCGCGCCCGCCGGCGGTGGCCCGTTCCAGCACACCGCGCACCACCCGGCGCACCAACGCGTCCCGCAGGCCCTCGACCACCTCGGCGAGGGGCGTGAACAGGGCGCGTTCGGCGGCGGCCCGGGCGAAGAACACCCCGGCCAGCACGGCGATCCAGGCCAGGCCGACGCCCGGCCGGCCGGCCAGGAACCCGTCGTCGAGCGCGGCCGCGGTGACCCAGCCCGACGCCAGGGCGGGGGCGGCCTCCAGGACCGACCACGCGGCGATGCGCCGCAGCGGCCGCCCGCTGCCGCGCAGCCCTTCGGTGAGCAGCCGCGCCGCGGGGGCGCTGAGTCCGAAGCCGATCCTCATCGGTGTTCGACGCGGCACCGCTCCTCCTCCTTGGTCTCCTTCGTCATGGGATCCGGGCCGAAGACCGCCCGGTAGCCGGGGTCCGCCCAGAGCAGGTCGTGCGGGCCGAAGGCGCGGATCCGGCCGCCGTCCAGCCATGCGACGAAGTCGCAGCGGGCGGCGGTGGCGGCGCGGTGGGCCACCACGAGCCTGGTGCGTCCGGCCAGCAGGTCGGTGACGGAGCGGCTGACCTCGGCCTCGGTCGCCGTGTCCAGGCCCGAGGTCGCGTCGTCCAGGACGTGCACCAGGCCCGGGCGCAGCAACGCCCGTGCGAGGCCGAGGCGTTGGCGTTCGCCGCCGGACAGCGGGGTCTCGTCGAGCGGGGTGTCGTAGCCGGCCGGGAGCCGTCGGACGAACCGGTCGGCCCGCGCGGCCCGGGCGGCCCGGACCACGTCCTCGCGGCCTGCCCCCGGCCGGCCGGCGGAGATCACCTCGTGGACCGTGCGTCCGTACAGCTCGGGCCGTTCGAAGGCGTGCACCACGAGGCCGCGCAGCCGGTCGAGGGGCAGGTCGCGCACCGGGACCCCGCCGATCGCGACCTCGCCCTCGTCGGGGTCGGTGAGCCGTCCGAGCAGGCCGGCGAGCAGGCTCTTGCCGGCGCCGGTACGTCCGACCAGGGCGACGGAGGAGCCGGCGGGCAGGTCCAGGTCGAGCCGGTCGAGGACGGCTTCGCCGGCGTGGCGGACGGTGATGCCGCGCAGCCGCACGGCGCCGTCCGCGGGCGTGGCGCGCCCCGTACCCCCGGCGGGCGGTTCGTGCCGGAACACCTCGGAGAGCCGGCGGGCGCCGGCCCGGGCCTGGGCGATGGCGAACAGGGCGTCGATCTGGTCGACCAGGCCGGAGGCCATGGCCAGGTAGCCGGAGACGGCCAGCAGGCCCGCGGGGCTGAGGTCGCCGCGGGCGACGGCCAGGCCGGCCACCGCCAGGACCAGCACCTCGGTGACGGGCAGCAGCAGTCCCAGGCGCCACACGATGTCCCGGTTGGTGCGCCACGTCGCGTGCCCGGCGGCGGACAGCTCGGGCAGCGGTTCGAGCACGCGGTCGGTCTCCGTGGCGAGGGTGCCCGCGGCCCGGATGGTGCGGGCGCCGACGAGGGCGGCCATCAGCCCGTCCGCGATCCGGGACTGGGCCGTGAGGTAGTTCTCCTGGGCCCGGCCCGCCTCCGTCATGAAGCGCCGGGCGATCAGGACCGTCATCGGCATGGCCAGGGTGAAGGCCAGTCCGGCCTGCCAGTTCGTCCACCACAGGGCGGCCAGGGCCGCCACCGAGCCCAGGAGCGAGATCGCGCTCTCGGCGGCCCGGGCGGGCAGGCCCGCGGCCATCGGCGCCGACTGCACGACCTGGGTGACCGATTCGCCGACGGCGTGCCGGGACCGGGGCCCCAGCGCCAGGAGATGGCGGACCGTCAGCATGCGCAGCCGGTGGGTTCCGGTGGCGTTCACGGAGGAGGCCAGTGGTCCCGCGGCCGCCTCGCAGAGCCCGCCGACGGCCAGCGCGGCCGCGAGGAGCGCGGCGGGGCCGCGGACGTCGGTGCCGTCGAGGACGGCGCCGACCGCGGTGGCGAGGAGTGCCGGCACGGCGACGCCGACCGCGATCCGCACCGCCATGAGGACGGCCAGGCCGACCAGGCGCGCGCGTACGGGGGCCAGGGCGGCGCGGACGGGCCGCAGGGCCGGGGAGGGAACCCCGGCGCCTGCGGCCGCAGCGCCGGTGTGGTGCTCAGCCACCGCTGGCTTCGCAGGTCGCCGGACACGTGACGCAGCAGGTGCAGCAGCAGGCGTAGGCTGCCGTCTCCGGCGCCGGCAGGATCTGCAGGGCGTCGAGGTCGATCTCCATGTCGGTTGTCCTCTCGGGGAGTTGACGCCCACCGGGCCGCCCCGGTGTGAGGGGCGGCCCGGTGGCGGGTGCGACGGTGGGGAAGGCCGGCCGGGCCCGCGGCCGGGGCGGGAGGTGTCCGCCCTCGCCGGCCTTCGCACCGGGCCTACGAGCCGCTGACCACGCAGGTGCTGTCGCAGGTGACGCGGCAGGTGTAGCCGCAGACGGTGGCCTGGTCCTCTTCGGCGGGCAGCTGCTGCAGGGTGTCGAGGTCGAGCTCCATGACGGTGTTCCTCTCGGTAAGTGTGGTGACCGTCAGCGGTTCGCTGTCCGGTCGGTGAGTGCGGTGACGGTCAGCGGTCTGCTGTCCGGGGCTTCGTACGGATCTAGCCGGTGACGATGCAGGTGCTGTCGCAGGTGCCGGGGCAGGTGTAGCCGCAGACCATGGTCTGCTCCTCTTCGGCGGGCAGCAGCTGCAGGATGTCGAGGTCGAGCTCCATGACGCTGTTCCTCTCTGGAGGACGGCGACGGCCGGCGGGCCCGCCGGCCGTCGGTTCGTACGAGTGCCGCACGCCGGTGGCGCGGCAGTCGCCGGGGTCCTACTCGCCGCCGGTGGCGAGGCAGGTGGCGGGGCAGCTGACCGAGCAGGAGAACTGGCAGATGAGGGCCTGCTCCTCTTCGGCGGGAAGCTGCTGCAGGGCGTCGAGGTCGAGCTGCATGGTGATCACCTTTCAGTAAGGGGGTGCGGCGGCGCTCCGGCGGAGGACCGCGTCGGGTCGGGCGACGGTCGTCAGGACGCGTCGGCCGAGGTGTAGGGGCAGGTCATGCTGCAGGTCCAGCCGCAGATGGCGGCCTGCTCCTCCTCGGTGGGAAGCTGCTGCAGGGCGTCGAGGTCGAGCTCCATGGGTGGTCACCTCCTTTCAGGGGGGGGTGAGGTGCGGCAGTCCTCCGGCGGAGGACCGCGGCGGGCCGGGCGACGGTCGTCAGGACGCGTCGGCCGAGGTGTAGGGGCAGGTCACGCTGCAGGTCCAGCCGCAGATGGCGGCCTGCTCCTCCTCGGTGGGAAGCTGCTGCAGGGCGTCGAGGTCCAGCTCCATCAGTGATCACCTCCTCTCGGGACGGGTGCTGCCGGTACGGATCCGGGCGGGCCGGGGTGGCCCTCTCCGGTGAGGAACCGCACCACCGATGCGACGACCGGATCGGCGGTTCCCGTCCCGAGCGCGGCGTGACCGCGGTCGGGAAGCTCCAGGTAGTGGAAGTCGGTGCCGGGGCGGCGGCCGAGGGCCGCGAGCCGGGCGGCCAGCGCCCTCGAGTGGGCGACCGGTGTCGAGTCGTCACGGGCGCCGTGGACGAGGAGCAGCGGCGCTTCCAGGGCGGGGGCCAGGCGCTCCGCGTCCCGCGGCCCGAGCCGGTCGTGCAGGACCGTCAGCCCGTCCAGACGCTCGACCATGCTGCGGATCTGCGCTCCGCCGTCGGCGTGCAGCCGCGGACCGGACAGGAACGGCGCCACGGCCGCGCAGGCCGCCCAGCCGCCGGGTTCGGCCGCCGCCGCGATCAGGGCCAGGAAGGCTCCGTAGCTGACCCCGTACAGGGCCGGCCGTCCGCGTCCCGTACCGCGTTCGCGGGTCAGGAAGCGTCCGACGGCGGTGACGTCGGCCAGGTCCGGGCCGCCCCACGCCCCCTTGACGGCCAGCGTGTGGGCGGCGCCGTAGCCCGTGCTGCCGCGCTGGTTGAGCGCGACCACGGCCGGGCCGGCCGCCGCCAGCGCCTGCAGGAACGGGTCGAAGGCGAGGGTCCAGCGGCTGTTGGGGCCGCCGTGCAGGGCGAGCACGACCTGTCGGGCGGTGCGCCAGTCGGGCCCGTACACCACGGCTTCCACCGGACCGTCCGCCCCGGGGAAGGTCTCCAGGCGGGCCGGAAGGTGGCCGGGACGGGCCGGTTCGGGGAGTTCGAGGGCGGTGCCGGCGGGCGGCACCCAGGCGAGGGCGCGCGGCCGGCCCGGGTCGGAGTGCGGCAGCCACAGCCCGTTCCTGGTCCACGCCGCCGTCGGCAACAGGTCCCCCGGCGGCATGTCGACGTGCCGGGCGTGGCCGGAGACCGGGTCCAGGAGAGTGAGGTGCGACCTGGCCCCGGAAGCGGTGAGCAGGGCCAGCCGGTCGCCGTCCGGGTCCAGCGCGAGCGGGTGGACGGCGCCGGGGAGACCGGTGTCGCCGTGGACCGCGCGCGGGGGCGCTTCGCCGTCCAGGTCCGCCAGGGCGAGCCGGTTGCCCTCGGGGGTGAGCCGGGCGAGCAGCACCTGTCCGGCGGCCGCCGCCAGCACATGGGCCGGATCGCTCAGCACCGTCAGGTCGCGCAGGCCGCCGTCGCGCAGGTCCAGCACGAGCGGCCGTGAGACCCCGTCGAGCAGGCGGGTGAAGAGCACCCGGTGGCCGAGCACGATCCCGCCGAGCAGCTTGCCCGGGACCCGGGCCAACTCCTCGAAGCGGGGCCGCTCCTCCCGCACCGCCACGACGAGCGTGTCGGGTGCGGCGCCGCCGCTCACGCCGAGGGCCAGGAGTCCCGGCCCCTCGGGTGCCGGAAGCAGCCGCAGCGGCCGCCCGCCGGGCACGGAGAGGGTGTCCCGGTGCCCGTCGGCGGTCAGCCGGGCGAGCGACTGCGCGCCGCGCGCCCCGTACCAGGAGGACAGCACGCTCGTGCCGTCGAGGGGCAGGAGCTGGGTCCAGGTGGGATCGGTGCGCAGGCCGGTCCGCAGTTCGAGGCGGGGACCGGTGGGGCCCAGACGCCAGCCCTCGGCGAAGTGGCGCCCGTCGGTGTCGGTCGCCACGCAGGCGGCCCGCAGGCCGTCCGCGGAGAACTTGAAACTGGTACGGGTCGTCACCTCGGCGCCGGTCGGCGCGGCCCGGTGTCCGTCCGGCGGCAGGACCGCGGTACGGGCGCTCACGGCCGCACCTCCGTACAGCCGTCCTGCTCGCCCCGCGCGGACGCGGGGGTCGCCGTGGCCGCCGGACCGTCGGCCATCCAGGGCCGCGGTCCGCCGTGCCGCAGCCGGAGCAGGAAGCCGACGACACCGCTCAGACCGACGTTCCAGTCGGCGGTGACGTCCCGTCCGCTCTCGTCGGCGACGAGCAGGCGGCCGTCCCGGACGGTGTGCCGGGCGTACAGCGACGCCGCCAGCTCCTGCGCCCAGTCCCGGTACGGACCGCCGACCGCGTCGGCGAGGTCGAGCAGGAACTCTCCGTTGCCGGCCAGGCCGTGGCAGGCGGCGGTGGACGAGTTCCACCGCATGCCGCGGACCGCGATCGCGGCCTGCTCGGCGGCGAGCAGGTGGGCGGGGTCCTGGGTGTCCTGCCAGAGCCGGACCAGGAACGTCCCGACACCGGACGCGCCGCTGCACCAGTGGTACAGCATCCCGCTGCCGGGCGCGTCGTCGCGGTCGGTGCGCCAGCGGGCGCCCCACGGACCCCGTTCGGCTTCGGCGACAAGGGTGTTGCCGGCATCGACGGCGGCATCGAGGTACGTCCGCTCGCCGGTGGCCCGGGCCGCGGCCAGCAGCGTGTACCCGACGCCGGCGACGCCATGGGCGAAGCCGAGGTGCCGGATGCCCGCGAGGGCCGAGTCGAAGTCCTTGGGGACCGGCCAGTAGACCCGGTCGCCGTCGTACTCGGCGGCGGCCAGCAGGGCGTCGGCGGCCTCGGCCGCCCGCCGGCGGAACTCCTCCCGTCCGGTGGCGTGCCACAGATGGAGCTGGGTGAGCGCGCTGCCGGCGGTGCCGTGGCAGACGTCCGGGTTGGGCCAGCGCACCGGCAGGGCCAGCGCCAACTCGGTCGCGTGCGCGGCCAGTTCGGGGTCGTCGAGGCGGCGCGCGGCGTCGTGCAGCGCCCAGGCGGTGCCGGCGCGGCCGAAGTACAGCCCGGGCAGCGGCTGCGGCACGTCGGTGCGGCGGCGGTCGAGCCAGCCGGCCACCCGCGCCATGGCGGCGCGCAGGTCGTCGCGGTCGCCGGCGGGGCCGGCGTGGATGTCGGCGAGGGTCAGCAGGCCGAGCACGCCCGCGGCGCCGTGCTGCACGTTGCAGGCGTCGCTGGTGCTGCCGAATCCCGTACTGGGCCACAGCCGCGGGGTGTCGTCGCCCGGGTCCGGGAGGGTGGCCAGCAGATGGGCCAGTCCGTCGTCGACGAGGAGCTGCTGCATCCGGGGGGCGAGCCGGTCGGAGGGCAGCCGCCCGTCCGGAGAGCCGTCGCCCGAACCGCCGCCCCGGGGCCGGTCGTTCGCCGGGCCGTCGACGTCGAGCCCGTCCAGGAACTTGCCCAGCCGGGCGAGGGTCCAGCGTGCTTCCGGCGCGTCGCAGGTCAGTCCGAGCACGGCGGGCGCCAGCAGCCGGGCGGCCCGGTTGCGCACCCCGCTCATGGCGAGCAGGCCGGCGAGCTGCGGCCGCCGGGACGGTGACGCGGGGCGGTCTTCCGGGAAGGCGGGGGCGGTGCCGACGGCCAGGTAGAAGAGGACCGCGCCGAGCGCGTACAGGTCCGACTGGAGGCCGGGCGCCGGGCCGAACCGCGGCCCGCGGGCCAGCTCGGGACCGGCGAACCCCTCGGTGAATCCGCGGGTGGTCCACTGCCCGGGGCGGACCGCGAGCTCCGGGTCGATCAACCGCAGTCCGCCGTCCGGGCCCACCATGACGTTGTTCGGGGTGAAGTCCCGGTAGACCATCCCCCTGGCGTGCACCTGCGCCAGCAGCGCGGCGAGCCGGCGGGCCGTCTCCACCACCCGCGCCGGCTCCAGGCCCGCCAGCCGGTCGGTGCGGTCCAGCTCGTCCTGCACCCACTGGGTGAGGGTGCTCCCGGGCAGGGACTCCTGGACGAGGAAGGTGTGGCCGTCGAGGTCGAACAGCTCGACGTGCCCTGCGGCGATCCCGTCGAGCTCCGTGAGCGCGGCGGACTCGCGGCGCAGCACGTCCCGGGCGTCCTCGCCCGTCACCCGGGTGCCGACGTGCGCCCGGGCCTGCTTGACCACCACCTCCGCGCCGGTCCGGTGGTCGAGCGCCCGGTAGATGCCGCCCCGGGCCGAGTGCCGGATCGCCTCGCGGATCTCGTACCGGTCGACGAGCAGGACCGGCCCCGGAGTCCTGGGCGCGGCCGGTGCCGGAGTCCGGGGCGTGGCCGGTGCCGGAGTCGTGGAATTCCCCGGCTCCGCCGGGAAGGGCGACACGGCCCAGGCCGGCGGGGAGAACCACGGCTTGCGCAGGTCCTCCATGGTGGTGCCGTCCGGCGCCTGGACCCGCAGCTGGTGGCTGCCGTCGTTGGTCAGCACCGGCACCCCGCCGTACACGCCGTAGCGGTAGTGCACCAGGCTGCCCGGGCGCAGCCGCCGGTCGGAGAGGATGGCCGGGCCGGGCAGTCCGGCGGTGGCCTCGTCCAGGGCGGCGGCCAGCGTGCGCAGCTGCTCGTCGTCCGCCGGGTAGCAGGTGACGATCTTGCCGCACTGGGCGCGGTCGTAGCGGTCCGAGGTCATCTCCTCGACCACCGCGATGCTCTTGGCGAACTTGAAGCCGCAGCCGGCCGCGACCAGGACGGTCGCCGCGCGGTGCACCACCTCGGGAGCCGAGAGCCGGGTCGCGGACAGGTGCAGTTTCCAGCCCTGGATCCGCTCCTTGCGCCCGGGCGGCATCACCCGGCACCAGACGTCGTCCTCGGTGACGGTCCAGTCGTGTGCGTCGTGCTCGGCGAGGACCGCCTGCGCCAGGCCCCGCAGACGGAAGCCGCCCGCCGATCCGGCCGTGGCGCTCCGCTCGCTCGACCCTCCGACCTGCTGCACCTGCTGCCTCCCGTCCTCGTGCCGCCCCGGTGTCCGCCGGGCACGGGAAGGAAGCTAATGCGGCGGGTGCGCATCGCAGATCGTGGATTCCCGCAGGCCCAACCCGTATTGGGCGGCCCTCGGCGGGGCTGCGGGAAACCACGACACGTACGTACGGGAGTACGTGCCGGGGTACGTACGGGAGTCCGGGAAACGCGTCGGCCCCGGCGCCTTCCCGTGGTGCTGCGGGAAGGCGCCGGGGCCGCTGATGGAGCCGCATGGGGCCGCTGATGGGGCCGTATGGAGCCGCTGTCGGGCCGCTGTCGGGCCGCTGTCGGGACTCTGCCGGGACCGCTTCGGGTCAGACGGAGTCCAGGGCCTTGGCGAGCGCCCCGCGCCGGGCGATGCCCAACTTGTTGTAGACGCGCGTCAGATGCGTTTCCACGGTGCGGACGCTGACGAACAGCCGGGCGGCGATGTCCTGGTTGGTGAGCCCTTCGAGGACCAGGCCCGCGATCTCGCGTTCCCGGGCGGACAGGACGGAGTCCGCCGGTCCGCCGGCTCTCGGCGCGGACGGCCCGTGGTCCTGTGGGCGTTCGTCCTCCGCACGCCCCGACCGGAACGGCCGGTGCTCGTGCGGGCGGCCCCCGGACGGGGAGGGCGAGAGCGCGTACGCGTCACGCAGCTGCGCCGCCGTCCTGCGCAGGCCGTGCGCGCCGGCCCGTTCGAACTGGCCCTCCGCGGCGTCGACCGCCCGGGCGAAGCCCTCCGCGTGCCCCAGGGTGCCCGCGGAACGGGCCGCCACGAGGTACGCCTGACCGGCCTTGACCGGCATCCCGGCCGCCGCCAGCCGTTCGCCGGCCCGGCTCGCGAGATCCGCCGCCCACTCGTGCTCGGCGCGCACGGCCGCGAGCCTGGCCTCGGCGAGCTGCGCCACGGCGGCGGTGATCGCCAGACCGGGGACCGGGATACGGGTCGCCTGCGCGACGTGCCCGGCGACCGCCTCGACGTCCCCTTCACGGGCCCAGAACTCGGCCGCGAGGGCGTGGCCGTTCACGGACATCGGATCGGTGCGCTCTCCGTTCGGAGAGCCGAGGAGCCGGACCGCCTCCGTCGGCGGGATCAGAGTGCCGAGGGCCAGCGCGGCCTCGATCCGGACGTGCCGGACGAAGCCCGCCCACATCCAGGTCTCCGGCTCCGGGTAGCCCTCCAGGAGGGCCAGGGCCGGCGCGGCGGCCTCGGGGCCGGCTCCCCACATGACGGCCCGCAGCCGCAGGGCCGCCGCCGGCGGCAGCATCTCCGTGGTGCCGAGTGCCCGGCCCAGTTCGAGCGCCGCGTCCGCGGCCGCCAGCGCCTCCTCCATGGGACCGGACTGGACCAGCAGCGCCGCGCGAACGGAGTGCAGTTCCGGGAGCATGTAGCGGTGCCGGTGGGTCTCGGCGAGCGCGATGGCCTCCTCGACCCGGCGCGCGCAGCGGTTCGGACGCTCCAGCAGGATCTCCGCCCAGCACAGGTCGGGCAGTCCGCCGAGGAGCCGCAGCCGCTCGCTGCCCGTGAGGCAGTCGGCCAGGCGCTCCGCCGAGTCGAGTGCGTCGACGGCGCCCGTGACGTCCCCCCGGATGATCAGACAGAGGCTTTTGAGGGTGTCGGCGGCCGCGGCGAGCTCGGGGCGGTCCGACGGGATGTCGAGGGTGGCGAGTCGGCCCAGACATCGCTCCCATCCGCCGAGCATCATCTCCCGTCTGGCCAGGCTGATTTCGGCCTCCACCGGCGCGCCCGGCCGGCCGGCCGCCGCCTTCTCTGCAAGGGCTGCCGGGCCTGCCGTACCGCACTGCCGGCGCGTGAACGGTCCCGAGCCGGCCGGTGCGTCCTTGGCGGCTCCGGTCTCGCGCAGCAGCCGGTAGGCGCGCTCGCCCCGGCCGCGCAGCCGCTCGCCCAGGGCGAGGAGATCCGCCGCGGCCGTCGAGCCCCCCGCCGAAGCGGTGAGCAGCGGACGCAGCACCCCGGCGGCTTCGTCGAGCCGGCCGGTGACCGTGAGCGCCCGCCCCAACAGCACGGCGGCCCGCCGCAGTTGATCGCTGTCGCCCCGGTCGCCGAGCACCCGCAGGACGATGCGCAGGCGCCGGATGCTGGTCTCGGGCGCGTCGTGCAGCTCCGCCCGGGCGATGTCGATCAGCCGGGCCAGCTCGTCCCCGGACGCCGTGTGGGCCAGGTGTTCGACGTGCGCGGCCCAGGCACCGGGGGCGGCGCCGCGCCGGTCGAGGTGGGCGGCGGCCCGCCGGTGCGCCTCGACCCGCCAGGCCGGGGCCGCGACGCGGTAGCCGACCGATCCGAGAAGCGGTCTGCCGAACCGGTACCACCCGGCGCTGCCGACCACGCAGCCGTGGTCCGCCAGTTCGTCCAGGGCGGTGCCGACCTCGCGCTCCGGCAGGCCGGCCACCTCCGCGACGAGCGCCGGGTCGAACTCCGCCCCGGCCACGGCGGCGGCCTGCAGCACCGCACGGGCGAGGGCCGACAGGCCGCCGAACTCGCCGAGCAGGTCGGGGTCCGGGTGCCAGCCGTCGAGGAGGCCGGCCGGCCGGGGGTCGCCCGCGGCCAGTTCGGCCGCCAGCTCGTCGGCCAGGTCGGCCGGGAGCCCGGCCGTCAGGGAGTGCAGGGCGCGCAGCTGGCGGGGGTTGCCGCGGCCCGCCGCGACGAGCCGGCGCTCGCGGGCTGGCGGGGCCCCGGGCAGCAGCAGGCCGGCGTCGGCCGGGGCGAGCGGGCCGAGCGCGATCCGCAGCGCCACGGCGTCCCCGAGGGCCCGCGCCAGCCACGGCGGACAACCTCCGGAGCGGTGCGCGAGCACGAAGCCGAGCCGCTGGTCGGCCGGCCCGCGTAACAGGTGTTCGAGCAGCCGCAGGGACTCCTCGTCGGCCCACTGGAGGTCGTCGAGGACCAGGACCACCGGGGTGGGACCGGCGTTCTCCAACAGGGCCTCCCGCAGCCTGCGGTGCCTGCGGTGGCGCTGTGACGCCACCGCGACCGGCTGCTCGCCGAACTCCTCCAGCAGGTCCAGCGCCGAGGTGCGGTACAGGGCGTGCATCAGCAGCCCGTAGGGTACGTCGGCGTCGGCCGGCGTGGCCGCCGCCCGCAGCACCACGCGCCCCGCCGACGCCGCCCGCTCGCCCACGGCCGCGAGCAGCCGGGTCTTGCCGACGCCGGCCGTCCCCTCGACCACCGCGACCCTGCTCGTTCTACGGCCGTCGGTCAACAGCCGCACGAGCTGGTCGAGTTCACCGTCCCGCCCGACCAGCGGTACCGACGGCGCACTGGTCGTGTCCGCCGTCGTCACCGCATCCGTCACCGTTCGAAACACCAACATCTCCCCTGATGCCAGCGGGCACGGTGCCGACCGCCCGTCCAGGACGATCGCCACCAGACCTTCACGTCTCGCCCGTAAGATCCCCCGAACTGAGGCCGATCATCGCTTCCGGTCGCCCTTCCTGTCGAGAGGCCGATCGGCTGCGGATGGCCGGGGCCGCGAGCTAGGAGAGCGGCCGGTCGCCGGCGGGCAGGGCCTGTTCGGCCCAGATGACCTTGCCTTCGGCCGTGTAACGAGTGCCCCAGTGCTCGCTGATCTGCGCCACGAGGAACAGTCCGCGGCCTCCCTCGTCGGTGCCGGCCGCGTAGCGCAGGTGCGGGGCGGTACCGCTGCTGTCCCACACCTCGCAGGTCAGGGTGCGATCGCGCAGGAGACGCACGCGGACCGGCGCCGCGCCGTACCGTATGGCGTTGGTGACGAGCTCGCTGAGGATCAGTTCGGTGCTGAAGGCGAGTTCCTCCAGGCCCCACTCCTGGAGCTGCTCGGCCGCGCGGCTGCGCACGGCGCCGACCTCGCTCGGGTCGAACGGCACGTCCCACTGGGCGACCTCCCCGGGCCCCAGGGTGCGGGTCCGGGCGATGAGCAGCGCGATGTCGTCGGACGGCTGACCGGGGAGCAGGGCGTCGAGTACGGCGCGGCGGCTGGCGTGCGGGTCCCGGTCGGGGTGGCTCAGCGCCGCGCGCAGCTCTTCCACGCCCTCGGTGATGTCCCGGCTCCGCTCCTCGACCAGCCCGTCGGTGTACAGGACCAGCTGACTGCCCTCCGCCAGGTGCAGCTCCGCCGTCTCGAAGGGCATGCCGCCGAGACCCAGCGGAGGGCCCGCCGGCAGTTCCGAGATCGTCGTCGTGCCGTCCGGGGCGACCACGAGCGGTGGCATGTGTCCGGCCCGTGCCATCGTGCAGTTCTGGGAGACCGGGTCGTAGACGGCGTACAGGCAGGTCGCTCCGAGGACGCCCCCGTTGGGGGCGGTGCCGTCGCCTTCCCGGTCCATGCCCTGGACGAGGTTGTCGAGCCGGGCGAGGAGTTCGTCGGGCGGCAGGTCGAGGGAGGAGAAGTTGTGCACCGCGGTCCGCAGCCGCCCCATGGTGACCGCGGCGTGCAGGCCGTGCCCGACGACGTCTCCGACGACGAGCCCGACGCGGCTGCCCGGCAGCGGGATCACGTCGAACCAGTCTCCGCCCACTCCGGACTGCGCGGGCTGGTAGAAGTGCGCGACGTCCACGGCGCTCTGCTCGGGCAGGTCCTGCGGCAGCAGACTGCGCTGGAGCGTCACGGCGAGGTTGTGTTCGCGGGTGTAGCGGCGGGCGTTGTCCATGGTGACCGCGGCGCGGCCGACGAGCTCCTCGGCGAGGGACAGGTCGTCCTCGTCGAAGGGTTCCGGCTTCTGCGACCGCCAGAAGTTGACCACCCCGAGCACGACGCCCCTGGCTCTGAGCGGAGCCGCGATGAGCGAGTGGATCCCGTAGTCGACGATCGCCGACGTCCGCTGCGGATCCTGGGCGTGCCAGCCCGGCGCGTTGTCGAGGTCGGGTACGAGTTCGGCCGCGCCCGTGCCGTATCCGCGGGCCTGTGGCGTGGACGGCAGGAAGTCGATGAGGGTGCCGAGCGGATACAGCGGGTGATCGGAGCGGATGCCGTCGACCGCCGTGCGCCGCATGTCGGCGCCCGGGCCGGGCTCGTCGCCGTTCAGCACCGCCTCCGCCAGGTCGACCGTGACGAAGTCCGCGAACTGGGGAACGGCGACGTGTGCCAGTTCCTCCGCGGTGCGCACGACGTCCAGCGTGGTCCCGATGTCGCCACCGGCGTCGTAGAGGAGCTTGAGCCGCCTGCGGGCCGTCTCGGCCCGGCTGCTCAGGAGCTGCATCTCGGTGGAGTCGCGGATCGTGACCGCCGAGCCCCGCGGGCGGCCCCCGGGGTGAGTGGGCCGCTGATTGACCACGAGCAGCCGGTCTCCGGCCTCCAGCACCTCGTCGGTGGCCACCCGGCCGGAGAGCAGCAGGTCCGCCATCCGGCGCTCCAGGCCGACCTCGTCGACCGAGCGTCCCTCGGCGTCGTCCGGCAGGCCGAGCAGCCGTCGGGCCTCGTCGTTCGCCAGCAGCAGCCGTCCTTCGCCGTCGGTGATCAGCACCCCTTCCCGGACGGCGTGCAGCACCGCGTCGTGGTGCTCGTACATCCGGGTCATTTCCTCGGTGCCCAGCCCGTGGGTCTGGTGGCGGAGTCTTCGGCTGATCAGCGCCGTGCCAATGGTGGCCAGCGCCAGACCGCCGGCGATGGACAGCAGGACGACCGGCAGCTGCCGGTCGGCGATGCCGGTCACGCTCTTCACCGTCAGACCCGCCGAGACGAGGGCGACGACATCGCCGTGGGGCGAGGTGACCGGCACGATCGCCTGGATCTCCTTGCCGAGCGGCCCGTGCACGCTCTCGGTGTGCACCTGTCCGGCGAGCGAGGGTCCGATCGTGCCGACGAACCGCTTGCCGATGCGGTCGGGCTGCGGGTGGCTGTAGCGGATGCCGTGGGTGTCCATCACCACGATGAAGTCCACCCCGGCGGCCTTGCGGGTCTCCTCGGCGAGTGGCTGCAGGATCGAGGAGGGGTTCGGCGTCTTCAGCGCCTCCTGCAGACCCAGGGACTTCGCGAAGGTCTGCGCCACGGAGACCGATCGGTCGCGCGCCTCGCGGTCGACGTCGTGCCGCGACTGCAGCACCAGGGCCGCCAGGGCCCCGGCGGCGAGCAGCACCACGATCGCCACCTGAAGGACGAAGACCTGCCCGGCGACGCTTCCGAATCTTCTGCCTAGGTTCGACCGCACCGGCACGGCGGACACGAGGGACAGGACGCGCTCACAACCCCAGTTGTAGCACCTTCACGCGGCCAGGTCCTCCGGTGCTCACGGTGCGCGTCGGGACCGCCGCACAGGGTCTCCGCTCGACTCAGGGGGTGCGGACGCCGGTCCGCACCCCGTCGGGCCGGTCGCGGTCAGGCGGCCGGCGGAGCGTTGAAGGGGGCGGCCCAGGTCTGGTTGGTCTGGATCGCGCTGGGGGCGGCGCCGCAGGTGTACACGCCCACGGGGGTACCCGGCGTGGTGGCGCCGGCGTAGACGTCGAGGCAGAGGTTGGTGCCGGCGAGCTTCAGGTTGCCGTCGCGGTTGTAGCTCCAGGTCTGGTAGCCCGGGGCGGACCCGCAGGCGGCGACGCCGACCCACTGGCCCTGCTGGCCGTTGATCACGCCGGCGGAGGCGGAGCTCTGGGCGGTCAGGCAGAGGTTGGCGGTGCCGGCCTGGAGCAGCAGGACGGAGCCGTTCGCGTTGCGCTGCCACTGCTGGTTGGAGCCGCCGGAGCAGTTGTAGACGTCGACGGCGGTGTTGGTCGTGCGGGACTGGTAGTTGTCCAGGCAGAGCGAGGCCTTGGACCAGCTGCCGCGGGAGGCGGTGATCTGGCCGCGCGGGGTGGCGGTGGAGCCGGCCGGCGGGGTGACCTTGAGCATCGCGCTGTCGTGCGAGCCGATGGTGAGCGTCACCGACCCGGCCGAGGTGCTGGTGGAGTGCGCCCACAGGTCGCGCACGGTGTAGTTGCCGCCGCCGCTGCTGAAGCCGAGGGAGGCCAGGTCGAGCGTGTAGCCGGCGGAGGCGGCGCCCTTGTTGAGGACGACCACGGCCCGGCTGCCGTCCGCCAGCGGCTTGACGACCACGTCGATGCCGTTGGACGCCGCCGGGGTGCCGTCGGCGTTGGCGCCGCCGCCCGAGACGCGGTAGCCGCCGGCGCCGAGCGGGTCCTGGTCGACCGCGATGACCTCGGGGTTGCCGAGGATGCCGATGGAGGCGTTGAGGTGCGCCGCCTCGGCCGGATGGGCCGCGATGTAGGAGGGCTCGAACTTGCGGGCGTCGGTGGAGATCACCAGCGGCGCGGCCATCGCGGAGAACAGCGACATCTGGCTGCGCTCCTCGGCGGTGGTCATGCCGTTGTCGCCGATGAGCAGCATGTCGGCGTCGTTCCAGTTGCCCGGACCCTGGTAGCGGGCCAGCTCCAGGGTGCTGTCGACGCTCTGGTAGGCGCCGAAGTTGTAGCCGGACTGCACGCCCAGCGGCTGGTTCCAGGGGTCGGTGGCGCCGTTGTCGTAGTCGTTGTAGATGTCCGGGCCGACGCGCCAGAGCTGGCCGAGACCGCGCACCCAGTTCATCGCGCTGAACTTGGTGGAGCCGTTGCCGTACGCGGCGGGGGCGGAGATGTTGAAGACCACGTTCGGCTTCGGGGTGCCCGCCTTGTTGGCGTTGGTGACGGCGGTGCTGAGGGCGTTCGCCATCCGGGTGTCGAGCGTCTGCATGGGCTCCTGCTGACCGCAGTTGTCGTACTTGAGCGTGTCGACGCCCCAGGAGACGAAGGAGTCGGCGTCGGCCTGCTCGTGGTACTCGCTGCCGTTGGCCTGGTTGGGCGAGGTCGGCGTGGTGGTGGAACAGGTGTGGGTGCCGGACGTCTCGTAGATGCCGAACTTCGCCCCGAGGCTGTGCAGATACGCGCCGTAGGCGGTGAGCTCGTAGTCGAAGCCGGGCTGCTTGGTGCTGTCGCGGACGTCGGTCCGGGCGCCCCAGTTCGCCGCGCCGTGCAGATAGCCGGAGCTGTTGCGGTACATCCAGCAGTCGTCGACGGTGATGGTCTTGTACCCGGCCGCGATGAGGCCGGCGTCGGCGAGGCCCTTGGCGTTGTCCTGCATGTACTGCTGGAACGAGTAGTTCAGCCGCGGGGAGCCGTCCAGCGGGGCCTGCGGTGTGCAGGTGGACCGGGCCCAGTTGTTGAAGCCCATCGGCGGAGCGGCGGCCAGCGGCCCCTGCGGGGTGGCGGCCGAGGAGTAGTTGGCGGCCGGGGAACCGACGCCGTCGTCGGCGACGGCGGGGCCCGCGGCGAACGCGGAGGCGGTGACAAGAAGAGCGGTGCTCAGCAGGACCGGTGCGGTCCTCCGGGGAATGCGCTTGTGCACGAGGGGGGTCCTTCCCTTGATGAGTGAAGATGCGTTAAGTAGGTTCTAACGCTCAACTTCAATCACTGGTGCGCAAAGCTTCGAGGGTCGCCAGGCGCGCCGTCAAGGTGTCGGAGGAAGGCCGTCGAGGTGTCCGCGGAAGCGGCGGCGCCAGGGCGGGGGCGCGAGGATTTTCCGGGCGCGCTCTGGCTAGATTGCTCGGGTGAGCACACGACGACCCCGGGGCCCGTACGCCAAGACCGCCGCCAAGCGGCAGGTGATCCTCGACGCGGCACTCGCCGCCTACGCCGAGGCCGGCAGCCGGGGCGTGTCCGTACGGGACATCGCCCAGCGGGTCGGGATGACCGACGCGGGCGTCCTGCACCACTTCGGCAGTCGTGAGGCGCTGCTCACGGCGGTGGTCGAGGCCCGTGACACGGCGGCGTCCGAGGCCTACAGCCCGGAGACGGTGCTGTGGCGGACCGAGCTGCTCGCCCAGAACGCCGCCACACCCGGACTGGTCAAGCTGTTCCTGGACATCGCCGCGGCCTCCGCCGATCCCGACCACCCGGGGCACGCCTTCTTCACGGAGCGGTACCGGGGTCTGCGGCTCCAGATCGCCGCACTGCTCGCCGCCGGCCCGCCGCCCGCCCACGGCACCGACGAGCCGGCGACGGACGCCGACGCCGACTGGGCCGCCCGGATCCTGCTGGCCGCTACGGACGGCATCCAGCTCCAGTGGCTGCTGGAGCCGACGATCGACATGGCCGGGGACATCGGCCGGCTGCGGGAGGTGCTCCTGGCCGCACTGGCCGGACCGCGGGAGGAGCGGACTCCCACTCCTCCCGCGACCGGCTCCGGGGACGCCGCGGCGTCCTAGTCCGTCTCCGGCGTACCAGGGTCGGACAGCTCCCTGGTCCGCCTGCGGGCGGATCAGAGTCGGACAGCTCCCTGGCCCGCCTCCGGCGGGGCCTGCTCGAACGCCGCGCCCGCGGCGAGGGTCACGGCCACCCGCGTGCCGCGTGCCGTCCGCACGATCGCGCAGTCCACGGCGTACGCGCGGACGAGCGGCAGACCGCGGCCGCAGCAGGCGGTGGCCTCGTCACCCGGCAGCCGGGGGCGCCGGGGGCGCCACCTGCCGGTGTCCCGCACCTGGAGCGTGAGCGAGCGGCCGGTGGCCGTCAGGAGCAGGGCCACGTCCCGGCTGCCGCTGTGCCGGACCACGTTGGCGGCGAGCTCGGTCACGATCACCCCGAGCGCCTCGTCGATCTCGTCGCCGAGTTCCCAGCGGCGTGCCGCTTCCTGGGCGAAGCGCCGCAGCGGTGGGACCGCGTCGACGGTCGCGGGCATCACGCACAGGGCCTGACGCTCGTCGCGGGTGAGCGGGCTGTCTTGGGTGGCCATCGACATGGGGGGCTCCTCGGCGCCTGGGGGGACGGGGCGCGTGGCGGCCGGAAAACCGCCGGTTGTGCCACGGTAAGCACGAAAACTTTGAATGTCTAGGTTTTTGCCGCACCGCGTCGGTGGTCACCCCCTGCGCGGCGGTCCTCGTGCACGCCCGGCGGTCACGAGTGGATAACTGAGCCGGGCGCGCGGGTGACATCTGGCGCGACTGATGCTCTAAGTTGAGCGCTACGCGCCAACCTGCTCAGTTTCGCGCGCCAACCTCTCTTCGTGAATCAGGCGGTAGTTGCCATGAAGCGACGTCTCTTCCCCCTGTCCACCGCCGCCGTCGTCGGCTCGCTCCTGCTCTCGGCCTGCGGAGGCGGGTCCGGCTCCGCGACCGGCCCGGACGGTGTCACCACGATCTCGTTCGTCGCGGCGGACTACGGGTCCAACGGGGACAACTCGAGCCAGGCGTACTGGCAGGACGTCATCAAGGCGTTCGAGAAGAAGAACCCGAAGATCAAGGTCGACCTCCGGGTCATCAACTGGAACGACATCGACGCCCAGGTCAAGACCATGGTCCAGAACGGGAACCAGCCGGACATCCTCCAGACCGGCGGTTACGCCGACTTCGCCAAGAGCGGCTTGCTGTACCCCACCTCGGACGTGCTCTCGGTCGGCACCGAGGGGGACCTCATCCCCGCCATGGCCGACGCCGGGCGCCAGGACGGCACCGCGTACGGCATCCCGTTCGTCTCCAGCGCGCGGATGTTCCTCATCAACGACGCCCTGTTCCGCAAGGCCGGCCTCGACCCGAAGAAGCCGCCGCGGACCTGGGCCGAGGTCACCGCCGACGCGACCGCGCTGAAGAAGGCCGGCGTCGAGGTGCCGCTCGGCGTGCCGCTGGGCAAGGAGGAGGCCCAGGCCGAGGCGTTCATCTGGATGATGGGCAACGGCGGCGGCTACCAGGGCACCGGCGCGAAGTACGAGATCAACTCGCCCGCGAACGTGGAGACGTTCACCCAGCTGAAGAAGTGGGTCGACGCGGGCCTCACCGAGAAGAGCCCGGCCGCGGTCAACCGCACCGACCTCACCAAGAACTTCGCCTCCGGCAAGGTCGGCATGCTCAACGGCTTCCCCGGCCAGCTCGCCGAGCTCAAGGGCCTGGACGTCACCTGGACCGCGATGCCCGGCGCGACCGCGAAGAGCCCCAGCACCCTCGGCGTCGCCGACTGGATGATGGCCTTCAAGAAGGGCGGCCACCGGGACCAGATCAAGGCGTTCCTCGACTTCGCGTACGGCAAGGAGAACACGGTCAGGTTCGCCAAGACCTACAACCTGCTGCCCGTGACCCAGTCGGCGCGCACGGCGCTCGCGGCCGACCCGGCGGTCAAGGACCTCGCGCCCTTCCTCGACATCCTGCCCACCGCGACGTTCTACCCGCTCAGCGACCCGACCTGGCCGGGCGTCTCCGCCCAGATAAAGACCCAGATCGGCAGCGCCCTCGACGACCCGCAGAAGACCCTCGACGCCCTGCAGCAGGCGGCCGAGCAGGCGGGCCGGTGACGGGCCGGGGCGGCATGTCCGAAACGAGAACGCACGTGTCCACCAGCACCTCTCCCCGTACCGCCGACCGGCGGGCCCACGCGGCCCGCCGGCCCGCAGCCCCGCGGCCCGGCCGGCGAAACCCCGACCCGCCGGCCGGGCCCCGGCCCCGCTCCTGGTTCCGGCGCCTGGGCGCCCTGCCCTGGATCGCGCCCGCCGTCCTGCTCATCCTCGCCGTGGTCGTCTGGCCGGTCGTCGAGATGATCCGCACCTCGCTGCGGAGGATCGACACCTCGGGCACGGACCTCGGTCCGGCCGGACTCGACAAGTACCGCAAGCTGTTCGCCGACCCCCGGATCGCCGACGTCCTCACCTGGACGGCCGTGTGGACGGTGGCCGTCGTCGCGCTGACGATGCTGCTGTCGCTCGGCCTGGCCCAGCTGTTCAACCAGCGCTTCCCCGGCCGCCGCGTCACCCGCTGGGCGCTCGTCGCGCCCTGGGCGGCGTCCGTCCTGATGACCGCCATCGGCTTCCGCTGGATGCTCGACCAGGTCGCCGGCGTCCTCAACCGGGTGCTGCTCGACCTCGGCCTGATCGACTCGGCCGAGGCGTGGACCGGCGACGCCGCCCACGCGAAGCCGTGGCTGATCGCCGTCGCCGTCTTCGTGTCGCTGCCCTTCACCACGTACACCCTGCTCGCCGGGCTCCAGACCGTGCCCGGCGAGGTGTACGAGGCGGCCCGCGTGGACGGCGCCTCACGCCTCCAGACGTACCTGCGGATCACGCTGCCCCTGCTGCGGCCGGCGTTCCTGGTCGCCCTGGTGATCAACCTGATCAACGTCTTCAACTCGTTCCCCGTCATCTGGGGCATGACCCAGGGCGGCCCCAACGCCGACACCGCCACCACCACGGTCTTCATGTACATGCTGCGCAGTTACGACGTGGCCGAGTCGGCCGCCCTGTCGGTGGTCAACTTCGCCGCCGTCATCGTCATGGTCCTGGTCTTCCTCAAGGTCAGCGGCTGGAAGGAGACGGACCGATGAGCACCACGACCCTTCACCCCGGTGGCCGTCCTCATCCGCGTCCCCGGCCCCGCCCTCGCACGAAGACCGTGCTGCTCACCGTCACGGCCTGGGCGCTGGCGGCGCTCTTCCTGCTGCCGTACGCCGACATGGTGATCACGGCCGGGCGTCCGGCCGGCGAGCTGCGCGACAACGGCTATCTGCCCTCGCACTTCGACTGGTCCGCGTTCACCAGCGTCTGGAGCGAGACCACCCTCGGCCAGAACCTGGCCAACACGCTGCTGATCGCGGGCGGTTCGACTCTCCTCGTCCTGCTCGTGGCGCTCCCCGCCGCCTACTACACGGCACGCGTCCGCTTCCGCGGGCGCAACGCCTTCCTGCTCCTCGTCCTCGTCACGCAGATGTTCCAGCCGACCGCCCTGCAGGTGGGCCTCTACCGTGAGTTCCACGCGCTCGGCCTGCTGGACACGACGACCGTGCTGATGGTGGCCAACGCCGCCTTCAACCTCGCCTTCGCCGTCTGGATCATCAGCGCCTACATCGGCTCGATCCCCGTCGAGCTGGAGGAGGCCGCGATGGTGGACGGCTGCGGCCGGGCCCGCGCGCTCTTCCGCGTGACCCTGCCGCTGGCCATGCCGGGCATCGTCACCGCCGTGATCTTCACCTTCATCGCGGCGTGGAACGAGTTCATCATGGGGCTGACGCTCACCACCTCGCCCGAGCGGCAGCCCCTCACCGTCGGCATCAACAACATGATCGGCGCCTACAGCGTGCAGTGGAACCAGGTGTTCGCCGCGTCGCTGGTGGCCATCGTGCCCGTGGTCGCGCTGTTCGCGGTCATCGAGCGCCACGTGGTGTCCGGGCTCACCGCCGGCTCGGTCAAGTAGCCCGGACAGCAGGCTCCTCGGCCCCGTCCGTCAGACGCAGTGGACGTCGACGCCCTGGGCGGTGAGCTGTTCGACGAGGTCGTCGGGGGCGTCGTGGTCGGTGACGAGGGTGTGGATCTCGGGGATGGTGCAGACGCGGGCGAAGGCGCGTTGGCCGAGTTTGGTGGAGTCGGCCACGACGATGACCTTCTCGGCGCGTTCGGCCATGGCGCGGTTGGCGCTGGCTTCGCCCTCGTCGTGGGTGGCGGCGCCGAAGCGGGGGTCGACGGCGTTGACGCCCAGGATGGCGTAGTCGAGGGAGAGGCCCTGGAGGACCATCGCGGCGAGGGGCCCGGTGAGTTCGTAGGACTGGGGGCGGGCGACGCCGCCGGTCACGACGGTCTTCACGTACGGGCGGACGGCCAGTTCGTTGGCGATGTTGACGGCGTTGGTGACGATGGTCAGGGCGGTGGAGCCGCCGTGTTCGGCGAGGTCGGCGCGGGTGGCGAGTTCGCGGGCGACTTCGGACGTGGTGGTGCCGCCGTTGAGCCCGACGACGGCGCCGGGCGGGATGAGCGCGGCGGCGGCGCGGGCGATGCGCTGTTTCTCGTCGGCCTTGCGTGCGGTCTTGTAGCGCAGCGGGAGGTCATAGGTGACACCGCTGAGGACCGCGCCGCCGCGGGTGCGGGTGAGCAGTTGCTGGCGGGAGAGTTCCTCCAGGTCTCGGCGGACCGTCGCGGGCGAGACGTCCAGCAGTTCGGCGGCCTCGCCGACCTCGATGCTGCCGCGCTCGCTCAGCGCGTCGAGCAGCCGCGTCCACCGCTCGTGCGAGCTCATGACCGTTCTCCTCACCTCGTGACGTCGCCTTGCGACATGTCGGAGCCGAGAGTAACCCGGCGCGACGCTTCCGTGATCAATCTTGCGCGTGATTGCTCAAAGTTGAGCGCACAGGCTATAAACGAATCATCTTCAGTCATTCGGCTGGGTGGAGTACCGGCCGACACCGCCTTCGAGGAGGCCCCCGTGAGTCACGTCGACGTGGAAATAGCCGAGCAGCCCGCCTGCTGGCTGCGGGCACTGGACATGCGTCCGGCCGGACTGCCGCGGGCCGGCGAACGGGTCGCGGTCGTGGGCTGCGGCACCTCGCTCTACATGGCGCAGGCGTACGCGGCACTGCGTGAGGACGCCGGGCTCGGCGAGACCGACGCCTTCCCGGCCGCCGACTTCCGGGCCGCGCGCCGCTACGACCGGGTCGTGGCCATCAGCCGCTCCGGAACCACGACGGAGGTGCTCGACGCGCTCCGCCGGGCCGGCGACACCCCGACCGTGGCGCTCACCGGAGACCTCGACACCCCCGTCAAGGACGCCGCCGGCACCGTCGTCGACCTGTCCTTCGCCGACGAACGGTCCGTCGTGCAGACCCGCTTCGCGACGACCGCGCTGGTCCTGCTGCGCGCCGGCCTCGGCCCCGTACCGCAGGACCTGCTGCGGCAGGCGCGGCACGCGCTGGCGGCTCCGCTCCCCGAGGAGCTGCTGAGCGCCGGCCAGTTCACCTTCCTGGGCACCGGCTGGAGCACCGGTCTGGCGCACGAGGCGGCGCTGAAGCTGCGCGAGGCCTCCGGATCGTGGACGGAGTCGTATCCGGCGATGGAGTACCGGCACGGGCCCATCAGCGTCAGCGGCCCCGGCACCGTCGTGTGGTTCTTCGGCGAGCCGCCCGCCGGCCTCGCCGACCAGGTCCGGGCGACCGGCGCGTACCTCACGGTGTCGCCCGGTGACCCGCTCGCCGACCTCGTCCGCGCCCAGCGCCTCGCCGTCGCCCTCGCCGGGCGCCGCGGTCTCGACCCGGACCAGCCGCGCAACCTGACCCGCTCGATCGTCCTCACCGGCTCATGACCACCGCCACGAGCACCATGGGCACCACGAGCACTGTGAGCATCACGAGCACCGCGCGAACGGCCTCACGGAGGGTCGTCGCCCTGGACGTCGGCGGCACCTACATCAAGGGCGGCAGCCTCATCGAAGGCGCGACCGCCCTCGACCACACGGACCGCTGGTACACCCGCGCCGACCGCGGCCCCGAGGCGGTCCTGGAGACCGTTCTGTCCTGTGCCGCGGAACTCGTGGAACGCTGCCCCGACGCGCAGGCCGCCGGGATCGTCGTCCCCGGCATCGTCGACGAGGAGTCCGGACTCGCCGTCCTCGCAGCCAACCTCGGCTGGCGCGGCGTGCCCGTCCAGGACTGGCTCGCCGAACACCTCGACATGCCGGTCGCCTTCGGCCACGACGTACGCGCCGGCGGACTGGCCGAGGCCCGGATGGGCGCCGGCCGCGGCTGCGCCGACTTCCTCTTCGTCCCGGTCGGCACCGGCATCGCCGCCGCCGCCTTCAGCCGGGGCCGCGCGCTCACCGGAGCCCACGGCCGGGCCGGCGAGCTCGGGCACGTCGTCGTCCGGCCCGGCGGCGCCCGCTGCCACTGCGGCGCCAGGGGCTGCCTGGAGACCGTGGCCTCGGCCGCGGCCGTCGCCCGCCGCTACGCACGCGCCACCGGCTGGCACGGCATCAGCGCCAGGGACGTCCAGCGGCGCGCCGAGACGGGCGACACGGTGGCCGCCGCCATCTGGACCGAGGCGATCGAGGCGCTCGCGGACGCCCTGGCCGCCGCGGTCACGCTGTACGACCCCGAACGCGTCGTCCTCGGCGGCGGCCTGGCCCGCGCGGGCGAGGCCTACCTCGCGCCCCTGCGCGACGCCCTGACCCGGCGGCTGACCTTCCAGGCCGTACCGCACCTCACCGAGGCCCGGCTGGGCGACCGCGCGGGATGCGTGGGCGCGGCACTGCTGGCGCACGACCTCCTCGAACAGGCATGGGTGCGCCCGTGATCCTCACCGTCACCCTCAACCCCGCCCTCGACATCACCCACCGCGTCGACCGCCTCAGCCCCCACTCCGCGCACCGCGTCCGCGACGTCGGCGCCCGGGCGGGCGGCAAGGGCGTCAACGTCTCCCGGGTCCTGCACACCCTCGGCCTGCTCACGCTCGTCACCGGCCTGGCCGGCGGCCCGACCGGTGAGGCGGTACGCCGCGAGCTCTCCCACGCGGAACTGCCGGAGCGGCTCACGCCCATCGACGGCGAGACCCGCCGCACGGTGGCCGTGGTCGACGAGCACACCGGCGACACGACGACGCTCCTCGAACCGGGTCCGGTCGTCAGGCCGCACGAATGGCGCGACTTCCTCACCGGCTTCGACGCCTGCCTGGGCCCGACCACGGTCGCCGTGCTCTCCGGCAGCCTCCCGCCCGGCCTCCCCGCGGACGCGTACGCCACGCTCGTCCGCGCCGCGAGGGCCCGGGGCGTCCCGGCGATCGTGGACACCAGCGGCCCGGCGCTCCTGGCCGCCCTGCCGGCAGGCCCCGCCCTCGTCAAGCCCAACGCGGACGAACTGGTCGAGGCCACCGGTGAACGGGACCCACGGCGGGCGGCGGAGGCCCTGCGCGCCGCGGGCGCCGAAGCCGTGGTCGCCTCCCTCGGCCCGGACGGCCTCCTCGCGGTGGACTCGTCGGGCGCCTGGCGCGCCACGCCTCCCGAGCGGCTGCGCGGCAACCCCACCGGCGCCGGGGACGCGGCCGTCGCCGCCCTGGCCCGCGGCCTGGCGGCCGGCGTCTCCTGGCCGCGGCGGCTCGCCGAAGCGGTGGCCCTGTCCGCCGCGGCCGTCGCCGCGCCCCTGGCCGGTTCGTTCGATCCCACCGTCCACCAGCGCCTGCGCGGCGCGGTGGACGTCCAGTCCCTCCCGCCCCTTCCGCCTCACTCGTAAGGAACCGTCATGCCTCTCGTAGGTACGGGGGACATTGTCGCCCCCGCCGCGCACGCCGGACACGGCGTGGGCGCCTTCAACGTCGTCCAGCTCGAACACGCCCAGGCGATCGTGGCCGGCGCGGAGGAGGCCGGTGCGCCGGTGATCCTCCAGATCAGCGAGAACGCGGCCCGCTACCACGGCGGCCTGCGGTCCATCGGCCTGGCCACGCTCGCCATGGCCCGTGCCGCCCGGGTCCCGGTCGCGGTCCACCTCGACCACGCCACCGACGACGACCTGGTGCACGAGGCCGTCGAGCTCGGCTTCACGTCGGTCATGTACGACGCCTCGGTCCTCCCGTACGGGGAGAACCTCCGCGCCACCGGGGCGATCACCGCCCACTGCCACGCGGCCGGGGTCTGGGTGGAGGCCGAGCTCGGCGAGGTCGGCGGCAAGGACGGCGTGCACGCCCCCGGCGCCCGCACCGACCCGGCGGAGGCCGCCGCCTTCGTCGCCGCCACCGGAGTGGACGCCCTCGCGGTGGCCGTGGGCACCTCCCACGCCATGCTCACCCGGGACGCGGCACTGGACCTCGCCCTGATCCGCGCACTGCGCGAAGCCGTCCCCGTACCGCTGGTCCTGCACGGCTCCTCCGGCGTCGCGGACGACGTGCTGACGGCGGCGGTCGACCACGGCATGACCAAGGTCAACCTCGCGACGCACCTGAACCGGGTCTTCACCCTGGCCGCGCGCGAGGTGCTCGACGGCGACCCGTCGCTCGTCGACACCCGCCGCTACCTCGGCGCCGGCCGCACCGCGATGGCCGAGGAGGTGACGCGGCTGCTCGGCGTGCTCAGGGCTCCGGCCGCGTCGGCGGTGCCCGCCCGCTGACGAGCCGGGGCGGAGCGGGCGTCGGCCGACCCCGCCCCGGCGTCACGAGGACGGACCCGACCGGTCCCGAGCCGGCCGGCTGGGGACGCGACGGGGGTGCGTCGAGCGGCCGACCGGGTGTGTCCAGGGGATGGCCGAGAGGGCCGAGTGCGTGGAGCGGCCGACCGAGTGCGTCCACCAGTCGGCCGGGTGCGAGTGCGTCCAGCGGCCGGTTGGGTGCGAGTGTGTCCAGGGTCGGCCGAGTGCGTCCGGCGGCCGGCCTGGGGGCGTGGCGTTCTCGGTCGGCGGCCCGGGTCGCCGACCGCAGCGCCTCGCGCTCGCCGGTCGTCCCGGTGGCGTGGACCGCGACGGCGGGGGCCGTGGTCAGGCGAGGAGACCGAGCCGCGTGCCGCCCCCGGCGCGCAGGCGCCGGAAGAACGCCAGCACGCCCGCGGAGCCGCCGGCCCAGGTGGCGCTCGGCCGGGCCAGACCGGTGTCCGGGAACACGGGCCGGGACCAGGTGCCGCCGCTGCGGCTCAGGACGAGCAGGGCGACGGTCTCGGCCGCGTCCCGGAACTCCTCGGACCCGGTCACCGCCGCGACGTCCACCATCAGCTCGCCCACTCCGGCCAGTCCGCAGCACTGCGTGACCAGCGGCATCCGCGGTGCCAGCGCGGCGCAGGCGCGCGCGGTCCGCCGGGCGAGGTCGAGGTGTCCGGGTTCGTCGAGGCGGTCGGCGGCCCTCAGGAGTACGGTGCCGATGCCGGCCAGGCCCCGGCACCACGAGCCGTAGCGGCGGGTCGCCCCCGGTGTGGCGGCCGCCGCGATGATGTCCGGCGTCACGGCGGCCAGCCGCGCGGCGGCCTTCGCGGAGCGGCTGATCGCGTCCGGGTCCCCGGTCTCGCCGCCGTACTCGAGCAGGAAGCAGGCGACGCCCGCCGCGCCGTGCGCGATGCCCTCGCGGAGGGCGGCGGTGCCGGCCGTGTCCGGGCCGGTCGGGGTCAGCCTGGCGGTGCCCGACGCCAGCATCCGGTCGCAGCCGGCGGCGACGGCGAGGTGCCGGTCCGCGGCGTCCCGGTCGCCGGACCGGAGGGCGTGCCGGGCGAGCAGCAGCCGGCCGAGTCCGATTCCGGCGGCGCCCGCGATCAGGTCCGCCTCCGGAGGCCCGCCGTCCGGCGCGCGCTCCGGCAGGACGGCGTACCCGTCCCGCGCGGCCGTCGCCGGGACCGCGTCCGGCCGCGCCTCCCACCCCGCTTCGGCGAGGAAGAGTTCGACGCCGGTGCGTCCCGTGTAGAAACCGGGTGGCAGGTTTCTGGACTGCTCCGCCGTCCACCGCGCCAACTCCGTGACAGCGGAGCGCACATGGGGTCGGTGGACGTGCTGGAGGAGTTCCAGGCCGAGCCCCGAACTGCCGCCGTACACGTCGATCGAGGTGGGGACGTTCAGCCGCGCGGCCCGTACGGGATCCACGATCGCCTGCGCCTCACCGACGCAGTACGCGGTCGTGTGCTCGATGATCTCGTCCAGCAGATCGTTGTCGATCCGGGGGCGCGCGGGCCGGCGTGCGGACGTGGCCCGGCCCCCGACCGCGCCCGTCTCCGTGCCGGTGCGCAGACGGTCGGCGGCCGCGGTCCGTACGGCCGGGTCGAAGCTCAGCAGGCCGGTGATCGACGCCCGGATCTCCCGGTGGGCGGGCCCGGGCAGCGCCCAGGCCAGACAGGCCAGGGTCCGGTCCCGGTTGACCTCGTGGGCGGTGTCGACGATCACCGGGTCCATGCCGGTGGCGGCGAAGTAGAGGGTCGCGCCGAGGGAGTAGTAGTCGTCGGCGGGGGCGGCCGGGCCGGTCGCGCGCAGAACCGGCTCGCTGTATCCGGGGGTCGCCCCGCCCGGGCCGGCGCCGTCCCGCTCGCTGATCCCGAAGTCGATCAGATGGCAGTGGTCCGGGCCCGATTCGTCGAGCACGACGTTGTCGGGCTTGAGGTCGCGGACGACCACGTTCCGGCCGTGGATCGCGTCCAGGACGCGCAGCAGCCGGGAGGCGAGGTCGGACAGGGCGCGCGCCGGCCGGGTGCCGTCGTCCCGCGCGGGGCCGTCCCCGTAAGGGCCGTTCTGGTAGGGGCCGTTCCGCAGGACCTCCCTGCGCAGGTCCCGGTCGCCGCAGCTGGTCAGCACCAGGTACTCGTCCGACCGGTGAGCGAAGTAGTCGAGCGCGCGGGGCACACCCGTGACGCCGTCGAGCGCGGCGAGGACCGCGCGCTCGTTGCGCAACCGGTGGCGGGCGTCCGTGCCGGACTCGTCCTCGCCGACGAAGGCCCTCGCCTGTTTGACCACCACGGGCCGCCCGAGCGTGCGGTCGACCGCGCGGTAGACGTTGCCGCCGGGTGCGCGGGCGATGCCGGCGGTGACCTCGTAGCGTCCGCCGCCGAAGCCGGGCGCGGACGGCTCGGAACCGGCGCCGGGGCCGGTCGTGAACGGGTCCTCGGCCCAGGGCGGGCACCGGTAGCGGCCGACGGCGAGGCCGTCGAAGATCTGTCCGTCCGGCCCGGTCATCACGGATTCGAGCCGTCCGCTCCGGCCGGTCCGGTAGTCACCGGTGAACGGGCCGTAGCGGTAGTAGACCGGGGCCCCCGGGTCGACCCGCCGGTCGCTGACGACCTTCGGGCCCTCCTGGCCACGCAGTGCGGCGGCGAGTTCCCGGGCGACCGCGACCACGGTGCCGGCCGGCGGGTAGACGGTGATCGCCTTGCCGACGGCTCCGGCGCTCACCGCCCCGGAGTTGAGGCGGCGCAGCGTCTCCGGGTCCCGGGCGAACTTCGCGTGACAGACGTGTCGGGACAGCACCGGCAGGACGAGCCGGGTCACGGCGTCGAGGTTGCCGGGGCGCGCCGAGACGTGCAGTTTCCAGCCGTGTTCCATCGCCGGCATCCGCGGATCGGTCAGGTACGACCAGGTGTCGTCGGACCAACCGCTGCGGCCGGCGATGGAGACGGCCACCGCTACGAGTTCAGGTCGCAGGCGAAGCGGGTGGTGGCGGTCACCCAGGGGTCGGCGAGACACGCCGTGTACTCACGGTCGCCGCGGTCGTCGTCCTCGAACGCGATCGCCTCGTCGTCGATCTCCAGCGGACCCGCGTCGCGGATTCCGTCGACTTCCAGAAGTTCGGGCACGGCTACGGGCATGTGACGCCTCCATGTCTTGTCGTGCGCAGAAGTGCAGGAAACGGCCCAGACGGGCCGGTGGGCCCGCTGAGCCGAGAACTCGCTGGACAAAGGTAGGGAGGGGGCGAACCCGCTGACAAGGGGTCAGGTGGCACTTCTCGGACCGTTGATCGCCGCGGTCACGGCCGGGGCGTCGGCGCCTTCGGCAGCAGGAAGACGACGACTCCGGCGACGACGGCGATGGCGCACACGGCGAAGGAGGCGACGGCGAAGGCGTGGCCGGCGGCGGCGACCCTGCCGACCGCCCCGGGACGGAACGAGCCGAAGAAGACCGCTCCGACCACCGCGACGCCGAGCGCGCCGCCGCACTGCTGGGCCGTGGACAGGACACCTGAGGCGACGCCGGCCGACTCCGGTTCGACGCGGCTCAGCACCGTGTTGAGCGCCGGCGTGATGACCAGTCCGCCGCCGACGCTTTGCAGAACGAGGGTGGGAATCACCAGGAGCGGCGTGATCCGGGGCCCGGACACCAGCAGGAGGCCGGTCGCCAGGTAGCCGCTCGCCAGGACGACCGCGCCGATCTCGAGGACCCGGCGTCCGTACCTCGGGACGGTCCGGCTCGCGACCATGCTGAACACGAAGAACGCGGTGGCGGCCGGCGCCTGGACGAGGCCCGCGCCCAGCGCCGACATGCCGAGGCCGTGCTGCATCGTCACCGACAGGGCCAGGTAGTACGAGTAGATCAGCGCGTACAGGGCGAGGACGAGGACGATTCCGAGCGCGAACGAACGCTGCCGGAAGAGCGTGAGCGGTACGAGCGGATCCCCGCCGCGCCGTTCCAGCCTCCGCTCGACCGCGACGAACAGGCCGAACGCGACCGCGCTGCCGGCGAAGCAGGCCCACACCCACCACGGCCAGCCCGCCTCCTGCCCCTGGATCAGCGGCAGCACGAGGAGGAAGAGAGCCGCGCTGAGCACCAGGACCCCGGGCAGGTCCAGCGTGCGGCCGGCGGCGGAACCCGTCGCCGGCAGGTGCCGCAGGGCGAGCAGGAACAGGGCGGCACCGATCGGCGCGTTCACCCAGAACACCGTGCGCCAGCCGGCGCCGAACAGGTCGGCGCCGATGAGCAGTCCGCCGACGAGCTGTCCGCCGATGGTGGCCGCGCCCATGACGATGCCGACCGCCCCGTACACGCTGTGCCGCCTCGCCGCCGGCACGAGCACCGTGACGTAGGCGAACACCTGCGGCACCATCAGGGCCGCTCCCAGGCCCTGGACGACACGCGCGGCGATGAGGCCGCCCGCGTTCGGCGAGAGCGCGCAGGCGACCGATGCCAGGGTGAACAGGGCCACGCCGAGAAGGAAGATCCGCTTGCGGCCGTACAGGTCGGCCAGGCGGGTGGCGGTGATGATGAAGACCGCGTAACTCAGCTGGTAACCCGCCAGGATCCACTGGACGTCGCCGGGGGAGGCATGCAGATCCGCTTCGATGGCGGGGCCCGCGACCACCACGATGAAGGAGTCGAGGACGGCCATGAACAGGGCGGTCAGGACGACCGCGGTCGTCATCCACGGAACGGCGTCGGCCTTCGCGACGGTCGCCGGCGGGCTCGCCGACTGCTGAACAGGTGACACGACTGGAAACCTCTGTGTGCGTCGGAGTCCTTGATGCTGTGCTGCGATGACGTCTCGTCAGTCGACCAGGAGCACCAACTTCCCCGTGGTCCTGCCGGTTTCACCGAGCCGGTGGGCCTCGGCGGCGTCCGCGAGTGGGAAGACGGCGTCGACGTGGACCTTCAGCCTGCCGGTCTCGACCAACTCCGAAACGGCCAGAAGCGCTCGCCGGTCCGGCTCGACCAGCATGAAGCCCGAGCGGACGGAGCGCGCGGCAGCGGCCGCGGCGAGCGCCTCGGTCTCGCGTGCCGGCAGGGTGATCAGCGTGCCGCCGTCGCGCAGCACCGCCAGCGAACGCTCCTGGTAGTCCCCGGCGATCGGGTCGATCACCACGTCCACGTCGGAGACGACCGAGGCGAAGTCGACCGCCGTGTAGTCGATCACCTCGTCCGCGCCGAGCCCCCGCACGAAGCCGTGCTTGCCCGCGCGGGCCGTGCCGATGACGTACCCGCCGTACGCCTTGGCGATCTGCACCGCCAGGTGCCCCACGCCCCCCGCGGCCGCGTGCACCAGGACCCGCTGCCCCGCCCGCAGCGCCGCCGTGTCCACCAGGGCCTGCCACGCCGTCAGCGCGGCCAGCGGCAGGGCCGCCGCCTGTACGTGGTCGAGCCCGGCCGGCTTGGGGGCGAAGTGCCGGGCCGGAGCGGCCACGTACTGCGCGTAGCCGCCGACCATGCGCGGAAAGCCCGGCATGCCGTACACCTCGTCGCCCGGCCGGAAGAGCGTCACGCCGCGGCTGACGGCCTCCACCACGCCCGACACGTCCCACCCCACGATGCCGTCACCGGGGACGTACAGGGTGCCGGCCGCCCGGGTCTTCCAGTCGACCGGGTTGACGCCCGCGGCGCGCACCCGCACCAGGATCTCCGTCGGACCGGGCACCGGCCGCTCACGTTCCACGACCTTCAGCACCTCCGGCCCGCCCGGCTCCTCGTAGGCGACGGCCAGCATCTTCTGCGCCATGCGGATCCACTCCTCGTCTCGTTCGCGGTCGACCACCAGCCTGGTGTCGCCGAACACCCGAAACGAGTGGCCAGATCGCCAACAAGTGAGAGGATCTGGCCATGCAGCGAGCGAAGGAGAAAGCCGTGCGCAAGGCCGCGCCGAAAGCCGTGCACCGTGTCGTCGTCCTCGCCCTCCCGGGTGTCGTCCCCTATGAACTGGGCATCCCCGCCAAGGCGTTCGGCCTCGCCCGCGGACCGGCCGGCGAGCGGCTCTACGAGGTGGTCACCTGCACCGTCGACGGCCGGCCGGTGCGCACGAGCGAGGACTTCTCGATAGCCGTCGAACACGACGCGAGCGCGATCGCGACCGCCGACACCCTGATCGTGGCGCCCATCGGTGATCCGGTGAGCGCCGACGACCCGCTCCCCGAGCCGGTCGCCGCCGCCCTGGACCGGCTCCGGCCCGGCACCCGGCTGGTGTCGATCTGCACGGCATCCTTCGTCCTCGCCGCCGCCGGGCTGCTCGACGGCCGGCCCGCCACCACCCACTGGATGTACGCCGAGCGGTTCCGCGAGCTGTTCCCGCGGACCCCGCTCGACCCCGACGTGCTCTACGTGGACGACGGCGACGTCCTCACCTCGGCCGGCGCCGCCGCCGGGATGGACCTCTGCCTGCACCTGATCCGCCACGACCACGGCAGCGAGACCGCCAACCGGGTCGCCCGGCTCTGCGTCGTTCCGCCCTGGCGTGACGGCGGACAGGCCCAGTACATCGCCCGGCCCGTCCCCGACGCGACCGGCAGCGACACCGCCGGGGCCCGGGAGTGGGCCCTCCGGCAGCTCCACCAGCCTCTCCAGCTCGCCCAGTTGGCCGACCGGGCGGGCATGAGCGTGCGCACCTTCAGCCGTCGTTTCCTCGCCGAGACCGGCCAGACCCCCGGCCAGTGGCTCACCGCCCAGCGGCTCCAACTCGCCCGCACGCTCCTGGAGTCCAGCGACCTGCCGGTCGACCGCGTCGCCGAGCGGGCCGGCTTCGGCAGCGCCTCCTCGCTGCGCCAGCACCTGGCCACGGCGATCGGCGTCTCACCCGCCGCGTACCGCCGCACCTTCCAGGGCCGCGACCGAGGAACCACGCGCACGTGACGCCGGCTCGGCAGCGGCCGAGGTGCCGTTGCCGACCCACCCCGGAGTGGCGCGGACGACCCGCTCAACGCCTTTCGGCTGCCGGACCGGCCGTCGGGGTGACGTTCCCCGGCTGCTCCGTCATGGCGTTCATCAGGTAGTCGACGACGCCGATGAGGCCGCCGCCGTCCCGATGGGCGGCCCGTTGGCGGTCGGCACCGTTGCCGACGGTGCGCAGCACGGCCCACCCCTCCGTCACGGTCTCCAGATCGCCGTTGCGCAGCAGCGACGGCCGGAGGTCCGCCAGCATGTCCTCCACGAGGGCGGTCGCCGGGACGAGACGGTGACGGCGCAGGTCGACGGCTTCGCCGGCCAGGCCGTCGCGGGCCGCACGCCAGCAGGCGGTGCGCAGGATCTCCGGGGACGGCCGTAAGGGGGGCCGCCCGGCTTCGATGTCGGTCAGGGCGGTGCCGACCAGGGCCCGGACGACCGCGGCGAGCAGCACGGTGTCCTGTGCGGTGGCCGTGGCGTCGGCGACCCGGATCTCCACGGTGGGGGCGTGGTCGGAGGGCCGGATGTCCCAGTACAGTCCGCCCCGGTCGAGGATGCCGCCGGTCGCGGTGAGACCGGAGACGAGCTCCTCGAAGTGCGCCCGTGACGTGACGTACGGCGGCGGGCCCGCGGCCGGCCAGCGGGCCCAGGCCAGCGTGCGCCAGCTCGTGTAGCCGGTGTCCCGGCCCTGCCAGAAGGGCGAGTTGGCCGCCAGCGCGATCAGGGCCGGAAGCCGGGGCCGCAGATGGTTGCCGACCTGGAGAGCCGTTTCCAGGTCGGGCATGCCGACATGGAGGTGGCAGGCGCAGATGCTCTGCTCGTCGTCCAGGGCGCCGAAGGCGGCCACGCTCCGCGCGTACCGGGGTCCTTCGGTGATCGGGGGCGGCAGCGGCTGGGGCAGCACCGGTGTGCCGCTGGAGATCACGCCCAGGCCGAGGCGTGCGGCGGCGCGCGCCACGGCCGCCCGCATCGACCGCACCTGCGCGGCGAATTCGCCGAGACGGGCATGCGGATCGGTGCGGGCCTCGACCTGGTAGCTCGTGATCTCGGTGGTCACGCGGTCCCCGAGCTCGGCGGCGGCCTCGGCCACCACTTTCGCTGCCTCCGGTCTCAACTCCCGTGTCACCGAGTCGACCAGGAGGTACTCCTCTTCGGCGCCGACCGTCAGTGGGGTCATTCGGTCATCGTGGCACAGACGGTGTCGTTCGGGGAACGACGCCCGGGCCGTTTCAGACGTGGCCGAGGATCCGGTTCCCGGGGCGCGCTTCCGAGGCGCTCTTCCGGTGCGCGGCGCCGCGCTGTTCACTGGTCGGAGTCATGCAGTCCCGAGCACCGGAGGCCGCTGTGCGCGACGGACACCCGCCGCGGGAGACGGACGTGCTGGTGGTGGGGGGCGGTCCGGCCGGCGCGACGGCGGCCGCGCTGCTGGCCCGCCAGGGTTTCGAGGTCACTCTGCTGGAGAAGGCCCGCTTTCCCCGCTACCACATCGGCGAGTCCCTCCTGCCTTCCCTGCTGCCCCTGTTGGACCTGCTGGGCGCCCGGGAGGCCGTCGAGCGGCGTGGCTTCGTACGCAAGACGGGCGCCTTCTACGACTGGGGCGGCCAGGAATGGGCCCTGACGTTCGACGGCCTGGGCCCGGCCGCGCCCTACAGCTTCCAGGTCGTCCGCTCGGAGTTCGACCAGACGCTCCTCGACCACGCGCGGAGCCAGGGCGTACGGGTCCACGAGGAGACGGCGGTGCGGGCGGTCGGTTTCGACGAGGGGCGCGCGAAGACCGCGGAATGGACCGCCGGGAACGGCCGCGAGGGCGTGACCTCGTTCCGGAGCCTGGTGGACGCGTCCGGCCGCGCCGGGCTGCTGACGGCCCGCCAGTTACGGACCCGCCGGTTCCACGACGCCTTCCGCAACGTCGCCGTCTGGGGCTACTGGCGGGACGCGGAACCCGCGCCGGACGCCCCCGAGGGCGCCATCCGCCTCTACTCACTGCCCGACCACGGCTGGTTCTGGGCCATCCCGCTGCACGACGGCACCCTCAGCGTCGGCCTCGTCACCGACAAGCGCTCCTTCGCGGAAGGCCGTCGGGCGCTCGGCGGGACCGAGGCCCTCTACGCGGACCGGCTGGACCGCACTCCGGCCCTGGCCCGCCTCCTGGCCGACGCCGACCGGGTCACCGACCTGCGGGTGGAGAGCGACTACTCGTACGTGGCGGACCGGTTCTGCGGACCGGGATGGTTCGCGGCCGGTGACGCGGCCTGCTTCCTGGACCCCCTGCTGTCCACCGGCGTCCACCTCGCCATGCACAGCGGCATGCTCGCCGCCGCCTCCGTCGCCGCCACCCTGCACCAGGACGTCGGCGAGTCCGAGGCCACCGACTTCTACCAGGGCGCCTACCGGCACGCCTACGAGCGCCTGCTCATCCTCGTCGGCGCCTTCTACGACATCCACCGGGGCCGCGACGCCCACTTCCGCCGCGCCCAGCGGCTGAGCCTTCGCGACCAGCGCCCACTGCGGCTGCACGAGTCCTTCCTGAACATCGTCACCGGCGTCGAAGACCTCCACGACACCCAGGACGACACGGTCTCCCACCTGTTCGGCGCGCTGCGGGAACCCCTCGCGGGCCATGAGCGCGTGGGGCTCGGCGGGCACGGGGCGAGCGCGATGACGCCGTGGCCGACGGCTCCCGGCCGGGCGGTCGCCGGCCTCAGGCTGACGCTGGAACCCCGCCTGGGGCTGCGCCGGGCCGACGGCTGACCCGCACGGGCGGGCTCCGGGCCCGTGGTCGGGGTCGCGCTCGCAGGGCCGACGAGCGCCGGGCGTTTCGTCACCTGGCGACCGGATTCCGCACGTACAACCAGAACTCCGGCACCTGCCCGTCCGGTCCCGGTTCCTGTTCCGGCCGATGTTGCGTACGCCTCACCAGTGAGTGCTGTTCAGGGAGAGCCCCCGGCGGCCAAGCTGTGCGGCGTGGGTCCGGGTCTTGGGCGGGCGGACTGCTGATCGTGTTGAGAACACGCCGTTGACGGCCAGAGCAGCGAACGGAGAACACACGTGATTGTCGGAGTCCTCAAGGAAGCGCGGGCAGGTGAGAACCGCGTCTCGGCCACGCCGGCCACGATCGAGCCGATCCGCAAACTCGGATACGACGTCGTCGTCGACTCCGGCGCGGGCGCCGCGGCCGGCTTCACCGACAGCGCCTACGAGGCCGCCGGTGCCACCATCGGAGACGCGGCCGCCGCCGATGTGGTCCTGGGGGTCAACGCCCCGACTCCCGCGCAGCTCGACCGGGTGAGGCCCGAGGCGACGGTGATCGCGCTGTTCGCGCCCGCGTTCGACCCGGCCATGGTCGAGGAGCTCGGCCGCCGCCCCTTCACGGCGCTCTCGATGGACGCCGTACCGCGCATCAGCCGGGCCCAGTCGATGGACGTGCTGTCGTCGATGGCGAACATCGCCGGCTACCGGGCCGTGATCGAGGCGGCGCACGCGTTCGGGCGGTTCTTCACCGGCCAGGTGACGGCCGCGGGCAAGGTGCCGCCGGCGAAGGTGCTCGTCGCGGGCGCGGGCGTCGCGGGTCTCGCGGCGATCGGTGCGGCCGGGTCGCTCGGCGCGATCGTGCGGGCGACCGACCCGCGGCCCGAGGTGGCCGATCAGGTCAAGTCGCTGGGTGGCGAGTACCTGTCGATCGAGTCCCCCGAGGTGGAGGTCTCGAAGACGGGCTACGCCAAGGAGATGGGCGACGACTACAAGGCCCGCGAGGCCGAGCTCTACGGCGCGCAGTGCCGTGACGTCGACATCGTCATCACCACCGCGCTGATCCCGGGGCGCCCCGCGCCGACGCTGATCACGGCGGAGATGGTGGCGAGCATGAAGCCCGGCTCGGTGATCGTCGACATGGCCGCCGCCAACGGCGGCAACGTCGTCGGCACCGTGAAGGGCGAGAAGGTCGTCACCGACAACGGCGTGACGATCATCGGCTACACCGATCTCGCGGGCCGGCTCCCCGCGCAGTCCTCGCAGCTCTACGGCACGAACCTGGTGAACCTGCTCAAGCTGATGACACCGGCCAAGGACGCGCAGCTGGTGCTCGACTGGGACGACCCGGTGCAGCGCTCGATCACCGTGGTCCGCAAGGGCGAGCTCGCCTGGCCGCCCCCGCCGGTCCAGGTCTCCGCGGCCCCGGCCCCGGCCCCGGCGGCCCCCGCGGCCGCGGCGGCGCCCGCGCCGAAGAAGGCGCCGATGTCGGCGAAGCAGAGGTTCGGCGCCGTCGCCCTCGGTGCGCTGGCGCTCTTCCTCACCGCCGGGTTCGCGCCGGCGGCGCTGCTGCCCCACGTCACGGTCTTCGTGCTCGCGATCGTGATCGGCTACTACGTGATCGGCCATGTGCACCACGCCCTGCACACACCGCTGATGTCGGTGACCAACGCGATCTCCGGGATCATCGTCGTCGGCGCGCTGCTGCAGATCGGGCAGACGAGCACGACGGTCACGGTGCTGTCGTGCGTGGCGATCCTCCTGGCCAGTATCAACGTCTTCGGCGGCTTCGCGGTGACGCGTCGCATGCTCGCCATGTTCAACCGGAGCTGACATGTCTGCGACTCTTGCCGCACAGGCGGCCTACCTCGTTGCCACGCTGCTGTTCATCCTCGCGCTGGCAGGACTCTCCAAGCACGAGTCGGCACGGCTCGGCAACGCCTTCGGCATGCTCGGCATGGGCGTCGCGCTCGTCGCGACGATCGTGCTCGCGGCCGACGGCGACATCGACGCCGCCGGCCTCGGCCTGATGCTCCTGGCGATGCTGATCGGCGCGCTGATCGGTCTGCAGCGCGCCCGCGGCGTCGAGATGACCGGCATGCCCGAACTCATCGCGCTGCTGCACTCCTTCGTCGGTCTGGCGGCCGTCCTCGTCAGCTGGAACGGCTTCCTCAACGTCGAGAACCACCCGGACGGACCCGAGGCCAAGGCCCTGGACGCGCTCGGCACGCTCGGCATCCACCACGCCGAGGTGTTCATCGGCGTGTTCATCGGAGCGGTGACCTTCACCGGCTCGATCGTGGCGAACCTGAAGCTCTCCGCGAAGATCGACTCCAAGCCGCTGGTCCTGCCGGGCAAGAACGCCCTCAACCTCGGCGCGCTCGGCCTGTTCGTCGCCCTGACCGTCTGGTTCGTCGTCTCGCCCGCGCTGTGGTCGCTGATCGCGGTGACGGCCGTGGCGCTGGCGCTCGGCTGGCACCTGGTGGCCTCGATCGGCGGCGGCGACATGCCGGTCGTGGTCTCCATGCTCAACAGCTACTCCGGCTGGGCCGCGGCCGCCTCCGGCTTCCTGCTCGGCAACGACCTGCTGATCGTCACCGGCGCGCTGGTCGGCTCCTCGGGTGCCTACCTGTCGTACATCATGTGCAAGGCGATGAACCGCTCGTTCATCTCCGTGATCGCCGGCGGCTTCGGCATCGAGGCGCCCTCGGCCTCGGACGTCGACTACGGCGAGCACACGGAGATCACCGCGGAGAGCGTCGCCGAACTGCTCGGGGCGGCCCGTTCCGTGGTCATCACGCCCGGCTACGGCATGGCCGTCGCGCAGGCCCAGTACCCGGTCGCGGAGCTCACCTCGAAGCTGCGCGCGAAGGGCGTCGACGTGCGGTTCGGCATCCACCCGGTCGCCGGCCGGCTGCCCGGCCACATGAACGTGCTGCTCGCCGAGGCCAAGGTGCCGTACGACATCGTGCTCGAGATGGACGAGATCAACGAGGACTTCGCCGAGACCGACGTCGTCCTCGTCATCGGCGCCAACGACACCGTCAACCCGGCCGGCGCCGAGGATCCCAGCAGCCCCATCGCCGGCATGCCGGTGCTCACCGTCTGGGAGGCCGGCAAGGTCATCGTGTTCAAGCGCTCGATGGCCTCCGGGTACGCGGGCGTGCAGAACCCGCTGTTCTTCCGCGAGAACACCTCGATGCTCTTCGGTGACGCGAAGGCACGGGTCGAGGACATCGTCGGCGCGCTCTGACCCCGACGGGCTCGAGGGTCCCGGCACGCACAGGGCCGGGACCCTCGGTCGGGTCGGCCCGCTCATGTCGGCCCGGCCGTACGGGCCCGGCCGTACGGGTCCGCCCGCTCGGGTCGGCCCGGTCGTGCGGGTCCGCCCGTACGGGTCCGCCCGCTCGGGTCGGCCCGGTCGTGTCGGCCCGGTCGTGCGGGTCCGCCGGGTTACGGTCGCCGGCATGGCGGGTGAGCGACAAGGGTGGCTGCGGTGTCTGCTCGGCGGAGCGGTGTTCGTGGTGTGCATGATCGGGACCACGCTGCCGACCCCCCTCTACCCCCTCTATCAGGAGAAGTTCGGCTTCTCCGAACTCACGGTCACGGTGGTCTACGCCGTGTACGCCTTCGGTGTCATCGGCGTGCTGCTCCTCGCGGGCAACGTCTCCGACATCATCGGCCGACGGCCCACACTGCGATTCGGCCTCGGGTTCGCGGCGGCGAGCGCGGTCTGCTTCCTGCTCGCCGACTCGCTGGGCTGGCTGTACGCGGGCCGGCTGCTCTCCGGGCTCTCGGCGGGTCTCTTCACCGGAGCCGCCACCGCGTACGTCATGGAGCTGGCCCCGCCCGGCGGCGGCTCGCGGGCGACGCTCGTGGCGACCGCCGCGAACATGGGCGGCCTGGGCTGCGGCCCGCTCCTGGCGGGACTGCTCGCCGAGTACGCGCCCGAGCCGCTGCTGCTGCCGTTCGCCGTGCACCTCGGCCTGGTCGCCGTCTCGGCCGTCGTCCTGCAATGGCTGCCCGAGACGGTGGCGGACCGGCAGCCGCTGAGCGCCGTACGCCCGCAGCGCCCCGCCCTGCCGGCCGAGGTGCGGCCGGTGTTCGTACCGGCGGCGGTCGCCTCCTTCGCCGGCTTCGCCCTGTTCGGCGTGTTCACCTCGGTCAGCCCCGCGTTCCTCGCCCGCTATCTGCACGTCGACAACCACGCCGTCAGCGGCCTCGTCGTCGCCCTCGCCTTCTTCGCCTCCACCGGCGGACAGGTCGCCGCCGGCCGCGTCGGGCCCGCGCGCTCGCTGCCGCTGGGCTGCGGCATCCTCTTCACCGGCCTGGTCCTGCTCGCCGTCGCCCTCTACACGGACCTGTTCGTCTTCGTCGTCCTGGCCGCCGTCGTCGGCGGCACCGGGCAGGGCCTCTCCTTCCGTGCCGCGCTGTCCGCCGTCGCCGCGGCGTCGCCGGCCGACCAGCGCGCGGCGGTCATCTCGTCCCTGTTCGTGGTCGCGTACACGGGCATTTCGATCCCGGTCATCGGCGTCGGCCTGGTGGCGGAGCCGATGGGCCTGGAAGCCGCGGGCCTGGTGTTCATCGCCTGCATGCTGGTGCTCGTGGCGTCCGCCGCCACGTATCTGCTCACACGGGCGCGCCTGCCGGCCACCGACCCGGACCGCAAGGGCTAGGTGTGTGGTTCGGACAGGTGGCTGACGCGGCCGCTCGCGCAGCAAGCGCCCATCGCGGTCCAACGGCGAGCACGCCCGCCGCCGGGCGCTGCGGTCACGCCGCCGCTTCCGTGCCGCCGGAGGTGCCGAACGTGACCAAGCTGCCGAACGGCCTGACGACCGTATCGTCCGCCTCGCCGGCCGTGCGCGCACCCGAGAGGCCGTTCCGGCGGAATCCGGCACGGCCCCCGGTCGGCTCGGGCTATCGCTCGGCGCCGCGGCCGAAGGAGCGGCGGGCCCAGACGTAGCCGGCCAGGGTCAGGCCGACGCACCAGGCCAGGGCTATGTAGCCGCTGTCACCGATCGCGGTGCCCATCAGCAGACCGCGCAGGGTCTCGATCGCGGGCGTGAAGGGCTGGTACTCGGCGAACCAGCGCAGTCCGGTCGGCATGGAGTCGGTCGGCACGATGGCGCTGCCGAGGAAGGGCAGGAAGGTCAGCGGAAGCGGGGTGTTGCTCGCCGACTCCGGAGTCCTGGCCACCATGCCGATACCGGCCGACAGCCAGGTCAGCGCCAGGGTGAGCAGGGCCAGCAGGCCGGCCGCGGCGAGCCATTCGACCAAGGAGGCGTTGGGGCGGAAGCCGATGGCGAGGGCGACGCCGACGACCAGGGCGATGGCGGCCAGGGTCTGTAGGACACTGCCGACGACGTGCCCGGTGAGGAACGCGGCGCGGGAGATCGACATCGTTCGGAAGCGGTTGACGATGCCCTCGGTCATGTCGACGCAGACGCCGACCGCCGTGGCCACCGCCCCCGCGGTGGCGGTCATCAGGATGATGCCGGGGGCGACGTAGTCGATGTACTTCCCGCCGCCGGTCGGCGCGCCGGCGATGCCCGCGCCGAGCGCGCCGCCGAAGGCGTAGTTGAACAGCAGCAGCATCATCACCGGCATGAGGACGACGGAGACGGTCATCGACGGGTAGCGCAGGGCGTGCTTGAGGTTGCGCCGCAGCATGGTCATCGAGTCGCTGACGGCATAGCCGAGGGTGCTCATCGGGTCATCTCCACGGAGGTGTCGGGGGTTCCGGTGCCGGTCAGGGTGAGGAAGACGTCGTCGAGGTCGGGGGTGTGCAGCGTCAGCGACTCGGGCTGGACGCCGGCCGCGTCCAGGACGTCGAGCACGGCCCGCAGCGTCGGGAGGCTCCCGTCGCTCGGGATGCGCAGGGTGAGCTCCTCGGCGTCGCGCGCGGCGGCACCGAAGTGCCGGGCGGCGCTGTCGAGTTGTGCCGGGTCCGTGAAGCCGAGCCGGATGTGGCCGCCGGGTATGAGCCGCTTGAGCTCGTCCGCGGTGCCCTCGGCGACGATCCTGCCGCGGTCGAGGACGGCGATGCGGTCGGCGAGCTGGTCCGCCTCCTCCAGGTACTGCGTGGTGAGGAAGACGGTCACGCCGTCGCGCTCGACCAGGTCGCGGATGATCTGCCACAGGGTCCGGCGGCTGCGCGGGTCGAGCCCCGTCGTCGGCTCGTCGAGGAAGATGATCCGCGGATCTCCGACCAGCGTCATGGCCAGGTCGAGTTTGCGCTTCATGCCGCCGGAGAGCGTCGACACCGGCTTCTTCGCGGCCTCCGTCAGCTCCAGGCGCGCGAGCAGCTCGGCGGCCCGGCGCCGGCCCTCGGCGCGGGGCAGATGCCGCAGGTCGGCCATCAGGAGCAGGTTCTCCTCGGCGGTGAGGAGGCTGTCGACGGCGGCGAACTGACCGGTGACGCCGATCGCGGAGCGCACCTCACCGGGCCGTTCGGCCAGGTCGTGGCCGGCGATGCGGGCCGAGCCGGCGTCGGGGGCGAGCAGGGTGGAGAGGATCTCGACGGTGGTGGTCTTGCCGGCGCCGTTGGGGCCGAGCAGGGCGAAGACCGTGCCCTCGGGGATCGTGAGGTCGACGCCGTCCAGGACGAGCTTGTCGCCGTAGGACTTGCGCAGCCCGAGGGCGGAGATCGCCGGCGCGGCGGTGGTGGTGCCGGTGACGGTGGTGGAGGTGGTGGCCATGGGGGCTCCTGTGAAGTCTCCTGTGAGATGTGACATGGCACAGCTGGGTTCGGAGCCGGGCGTGGCGCCGTGCCGACGCCCGGTTCTCGTGCGTACTGCCCCGGGGCGCGCGGCCACGGCGTGCCGCTCCGGGCGCCGCGGTCAGGCGGGGTGTGCGGGGCGCGTGGTCAGGAGGCGCGGCGGATCACGATGTCGCCGGCCTGGGTGCGGGCGTGGATCTCGACTGTGTCGTCGGCGGAGCCGGGGCCCTCGGCGGCACCGAGGAAGTTGCGCACGGTGCCGACCCGGGAGCTGACGTCCAGCCAGGCCGCGGTGGACTCGCGGATGCCGACCTCGACGCCGCCGACCGAGGTCTGGAGCTCGACCCTGCCGCGGGTCACCTCCTTCACCTGGATGGAGCCGTGGGAGCTCCTGACGTCGACCGACGCCTGCGCGACACCGACCGTGACGGGGCCCGCGGAGGTGTTGACCTTCAGGTCGCCGGTGATCGTGCCGATCGCCGTCTCGCCCATGCCGTTCTTGACGGTCGCCGCGCCCTCGATGCCACCGATGTCGATCCGGCCGGAACCGTGGATCTCCGCGCTCCCCGCCAGGCGGCCGACGCGGATGTCGCCGAGGCCGGTGCGCAGGTTCGCGGCGCCGGTCAGGTCGAGCCGGATGTCGCCGACCGAGGTCTTGACCCGGCATTCCCCGAGCGGTCCCGTGCTCACGTAGTCGCCCATGGGGGAGTTGGCCTGGAGGTGGGAGCCGGCGGGGAGTTCGACGGTCACGTCGATGGAGCCGACCTTGCCGAACACCGAGCGCTTCTTCGGGCCCTTGAGCGTCAGGGTGCCGTTGGCGTACGTGACCTTCGTCTGCTGCACCGTCTTGATGTCGTTGTCGTCGGCGCCGTTGCTCGGCAGCACCTCGACGACGGTGTCCGTGCGCTCGCTCGCGACGATCCGCACGTGACCGAGGTCGAACTCGAGGATCGCGGTGATGGGCTGGGGCGTGTCGTAAGAAGGCATGGCTGTGCCGTCCTCGTGGCTATGAAGGGTGGATGCGCAGGAGGTGAAGAGGGGGCGGGTCGGTGCGGGCCGCTAGCGGACCCAGCCCTGGTAGCTCTGGCCCTTGCCCGGGCGGGCGGCGCGGACAGGAGTGGCCGGCGGTGCGGATCCGCCCGGCTCCAGGGCGGTGGCCACCGCCCGTACCAGCCAGGCGTTGACGGATAGGCCCTCCTGGCCGGCCGCGTGCTCGACGCGGGCCTTGAGGTGGGCCGGGAGTCTGAAGTTGATGCGGGCCGTGCCGCCCTCGTCGGCTTCCGGGGCCGCCGACGCCGATGGCGCCACTGGTGGCGCCATCGGCGCCATGTCCTGCGGGCCCGCGGCGGGCAGGTCCGGTGCCGGCGGTGTCGTCACCACGAACTCGGGGTCGAGCCCCCGCAGCCGCACGTCCACCGAGCCGGGAGCGAGCTCACGGGTGATCTCGTCCGATGCGGCGGACAGTGCGTTCAGCAGGGTCAGCCGTACAGCGGACTCCAGGGGGGTGGTGAGCCGCTCGGCCAGGGCGCGAGCGTCCTCCCCGCCCGCCTCGGCGGCGACCGCGAGCTCGCGGCGGAGGTGATCGACGTAGGGAGTCAGGTCCATGGGAACCATCATGGCGCCAAAGTGGCGCCATGGCAAGCCCCCATGGCGCCAAATGGCATCACATGGCGCCATGCGTGTGCCACGTGGCGCCATCGAGTGGCCTCCGGTGGCGCCGATCCTCACCCATGGCGCCACGGCACCGCAGGTCAGAGCGCCGGGTCGCGGCGCCCCGTCAGCGCGCCAGACGACCCGCGGGAGGGGCAGGGCGTCGTACGCCGGCGGGAGCGACTCCATCCGGTGCCGATCCGACTGGCCGCTCAGGGCTGCATGGCGTCGAACGGCAGAAGGCGATGAAAGACCACCATGGCTTGGCCGGGACCGTTGTAGTCATCGACGGTCTCCGCGTCGAATCCGAGGCGGCGATGGAAGGCGATCGAGCCGGTGTTTCCGAGTGACGTGATCGCCTTCAAGCGCAGCGCGCCGTGGCGATGGGCGGCGTCAGCGAACGCCGCATACAGACGGCGCCCGAGACCGGTGCCGCGGGCGTCGTCCCGAGTGGCGATCAGGTGGACGTACCCGGTGCCGGTCGGGGTGACGAACCCGATGATGTACCCGTGGATCCCGTCCTCGGCGCGGGCGACCAGACAGGTTTCGCCGAACTCCTGCACCAGCGCCAGAAGGTGCAGGGACCGAAGGTCGCGCTCTCCCCAGTACCGGTGGTGGTCGGCAAGAACCTGGTGGATGTCGGTCATCTCGGCCGAGGTGATCTGTGTGCGCATGACACGGATCATGGCAGCCGCGTCCATCGCTCCCAAGGCCGTTACTGATCTCGCCCGTCAATCGGTCGATTGACGGGCGACGCTGACGAGCCCCGACTCGTAGGCACTGATCACCAGCTGCGCGCGGTCCCGCGCACGCAGCTTGCTCAGCAGCCGACCGATGTAGGTCTTGACGGTGCCGTTGCTGAGGTGAAGGTATGCGGAGATGTCGGCATTGGAGAGGCCGCGCGCCACGAGCACAAGGACCTCACGCTCGCGCTCCGTGAGCTCTTCAAGCGAGGAGCCCGGCGCATGGTGCGCATGGGGAAGGCGAGCGAACTCGGCGATCAGACGTCGGGTCACCGAAGGGGCGAGAAGGGACTCTCCGGCGGCGACCGTGCGGATGCCCGCCAGCAGCACCTCGGGAGACGTGTCCTTGAGGAGGAATCCCGCTGCCCCGGCACGCAGCGCCCCGTACACGTACTCGTCGAGGTCGAAGGTGGTGAGGATGAGAACGCGGGTTCCGGCTGTCCCGGGGGATCCGGCTATGCGCCGTGTCGCCTCGATGCCGTCCATGCCGGGCATCCTGATGTCCATCAGCACCACGTCCGGGCAGAGCTGCTGTGCGCTCTCGACAGCTTCGGCCCCGGTGCCGGCCTCGCCCACCGCTGTCAGCCCGGGGGCGGTGTCGATGAGCACGCGGAAGCTGCCGCGGAGCAGGGCCTGGTCATCGGCGACGAGTACCCGGATCGGTTCGGTCACGCGGTCCTCTCCCTGCGGCTCGTAGCCGTGCCGTGAGCGGGTTCGTGCGGGAGACGGGCCGACACAGCGAACCCGCCGCCGGGCCGTGGCCCGGTGGCCAACGTCCCGCCGTACATCATCACGCGTTCGCGCATCCCCACGAGTCCATGACCACCCCTGAGCTCCACCCCGTCGGTCGCGGCCGCGTTCCCGGCTCCGTCATCCACCACCTCTATGTGCACCTCTCTTCGTGAGTCGACCGTGATCGCCACCTGGCACTGTGTTCCGCCGCCGGCGTGCTTGACCACGTTCGTCAGCGCCTCCTGCACGATCCGGTAGACGGCCAGCGCTGTCCCCGCGGGGAGGCCGGCGGCCAGCCGGGTGCGGAGTTCGGTACGAACTCCTGCCCGCTCAGCGCGCTCGACGAGAGCCGGCAGGTCGTCCAGTCCGGGAGGGGGAGCCGTCTGTGCCGAGCCGGGCTCTCGCGTGCGTCGACCAGCGGTGTCGCCGCGGAGCACTCCCAGGGCACGGCGCATCTCGGTGAGCGCCTCCCGACCGGTCTGCTCGATCGCCTGGATGGCATCGCGCGTCTCTTGGGGGCGTGCCTCGGCCACATGGCTCGCCACCGCTGCTTTGACGACGATCACGCTGAGGCTGTGCGAGACGATGTCGTGCAGTTCTCTAGCGATGCGCAGCCGTTCTTCGGCCAGTGCCTCCTCCGCAAGGCGACGGTCCCTTCGGGCCGCTCGGGACCTCCGTTCGCGCACGACACGCCCTGCGGTCCACGCCGCGCCGATGACCAGCCAGACGAGGGCGGCAGTGCCGGCGGCTTCCGTCCACGGGCCGGAGGGCGTCAGGATCGCCTCACCGGTGATGACCGCGGCTGCCGAGACAACCAGGGTCAGGGCGAACGCCGCCGAAGCCCGGCGTGTCGGCTCGATGAGCGCCACCGCGTAGACCGCCAAGGCCGCGGAGATGTACGGGTCACGAGTGATGTCGAGCAGTGTCGCCGTCGCCGAAGCAGCCACGACCACGGCCAGGGCAGGCAGGGGCCACAGGCGCCGAACGGCCGGCGGCACTCCCACACAGACGGCCACCAGCCAGCCCAGCCACCACGGACCGGAGAACCGGGGCAGACCGTCTGACGCACCCTGGTCGGCCAGTGCCACGTACCCGGCTGTCACTACGGCCGCCGCGCAGGCGTCGATCGCCAACAGGTGCGCGCCGGTCGGCAGTCGCCGTCCCATTGTGTGCATCGCTCGACGATACCGATGGACGCTCATCCAGCCTGCCCGAAGAGGAACATCGCGGTACCCACGGCGACCAGCAGGAGAAGCCTTCCGGCGACCGTGGCCGCCCGCGGGGTCCGCCCGTCGCGCAACGCGGCCACGCCCGACGGAACGAGCGCGACGAACAGTCCCGCAGCGGCCGCGACCGATAGAGGGGTCGTTCCCTTCAACACCCCCAGCGGCATCGCCGATGCCAAAGCCAGGGCCGCCGCACGCAACGGTCCCAGCACTCGGGAGCGGTACGCGCCGATGGCCAGCAGGAGCCAGCCGCCCATGATGGCTGCGTTGAGCGTGCTGAAGACGTGGAACGCGCCGTAGGTCTCGCCCACCGTTCGCGTCGCCGATGCCGCCCCCTGCACGGCCGCCAGTTGGAAGGCCAGATGGTCCACACCGGCGTGAAACGCGCGGGCGAAGAGGCCGAGGACCGTGAGCGCGCCGCCCCACAGAGCGAGTTCCCGGAACCTCTCGCCGATCTTGGCCGCGAGCAGCGCGACTCCCGGCCAGAGCAGCACCCACCCGGCGGACACAAAGCCGTACGAGGCCGTCATGAGGTCCGGATGGTGCCCGTACGCACTCAGTTGCGCGGGGAAGAAGAAGTCGAAGCGCAGGCGCAGCAGTACGCCGACGAGCAGCAGCAGGGGGCCGAGGACGAGGGAGGCGCCGCCCACCCAGCGTCCCGGAAAGACAGGATGAGGAACGTCGATTGACGCAGTCGTGACGGTCATGGGGCAACGTTGCTGCAGCCGCACGTGCCGCGTCGTCGGAGCATGGACCACACTTCCGGATCGGACCGTGGTCGTACCGCTTGCCTGCCGTTCGCTTCCGGTCCGATTCTCGTACCGACCGGAAACCATGCTGCCCGGCTCACGCGCGCTCGGCCGACCGGTGCTCGTCGACGTCCCCCGGTGGCCGATGGCCTGGCACGGCAACCGCCGCAAGGCCCGGGCGGGTGCCCATGGCGAGGTTCACCTCCCCGTACGGGCGCACATGCGATCGCGGTACGGGCCTGCCGGCCGTCCCGCACTGCCTGCCGGCCCCGTCGCTCCCCGGCGAAGACGAGTGACGACGCCCGGGAGCGCGACGACGTCAGAGGTCGTTGCCCGCGTACGACAGGTTGAAGCTCTTGTTGGTGAGCGGGAAGTCGGGGACGATCGTGTCCGCGAGCGCCACCGGCAGGGCCGGCCAGTTGAAGAACGACGGGTCGACCGGCTTGACCCGGGTGAGCCGGCCGTCCGCGGTGACCTCCACCCGGGTGGCGATCGTGCCGCGCCAGCCCTCGACGAGCCCCACGCCCGAGCCGGCACCGCCGCCCGATCCGACGCCCGACGCGGACCGCGATCCGGTGCGCGCACCGACCGGGGTGATCATCTCGCCCGGCGCGAGCCCCTCGGCCAGGTGCTCGATCAGGGCGAGCGACACGTCGATCTCCTCGGCCCGCACCAGGAAGCGGGCCAGCACGTCGCCGGTCTCGCGCACCGGGACGGCGACCTCGGTGTCGTAGGTCACGAAGGGGTGTGCCACCCGGGCGTCCGTGCCCGTGAGCCCGCTGGCGCGCGCCACGTAGCCGAGGCAGCCGAGCTGCCGGGCGGCGTCCGCGCCGAGCACCGCCGTCCCGGTGAAGCGGTCGAGCACGGTGGAGTGGCCGAGTGCCAGGCCGGCGATCTCGCGGATGTCGCGGCCGAACGCGGCCAGCCGCCCGGGATCGGGCAGCGCCCGCAGCACCGCGCCGCCCGGCACCACGCCGCCGCGCAGCAGCCGGTGACCCGTGATCTCCGCGTTCAGCCGCAGGAGTTGCTCGCGGATCCGCTGGGCGTGCGCGTTCAGGATCCCGTGGCCGACGTCGTTGCACAGCATGCCCAGATCGGCCACATGGTTGTGCAGCCGCTCCAGTTCGAGGAGCAGCGCCCGGGCGGGTGCGGCGGCGGCCGGGACGACGGTGCCGGTGGCCTCCTCGACGGCGAGGCAGTACGCGAGCGCGTGACCGACGGCCGTGTCGCCGCTGATGCGCTCGGCCAGCGGCAGCCCGGCCTCGACCGTGCGGCCCTGGAACAGCTTCTCGACCCCGCGGTGCACGAACCACAGCCGCGCCTTCAGCCGCAGGATGGTCTCGCCGACGACCGAGAAGCGGAAGTGTCCGGGCTCGATGAGCCCCGCGTGCACCGGGCCGACGGGGATCTCGTACACGCCGTCGCCCTCCACCTCCAGGAAGGGGTACGGGCCCTCCTGTTCGCCGAACGGCGGGGGCGGCCCGGCGTCCGGGAGCATCGGGTACCAGCCCTTGGGCCAGTGGAAGTGCCGCACCAGGCGCCGCGGCAGCGGATGGTCGAGCGGTACGACACCGTGCAGGTCGCGCATCTCGCGCTCGAACCGGCCCGCGGGGAAGGAGAGCCCCGCGAGCGTCGGGATCGCGGGCTTGTCGGGGTCGAGCCGTACGTGGAGCTCGGTCCGGACGTCCGGCGGACCCGCGACGAAGAGCAGCACCACGCGGACCCGGTCCGGGTCGTCGTGATGGGCGGCGACCAGCGCGAGCCGGTGACCGGAGTCGAGCAACTCGGCCACCCGCGAGGTCAGTTCGCGCGTGTCGGTCTCCTCGACCGAGCGGACGGCGTCGGTGGGTGCGGAAGCGTTCGGCACGGAAGCGTTCGGCACGGAAGCGTTCGGCACGGAAGCGTTCGGCGCGGATGCGGTGGGCACGAGGTCGGTACGCGTGGAGTCGGTACGCGTGGAGTCGGTACGCATGGCTCAGTGCCCTCCGATCACGGCGGCGGCCTCGTGGAGCAGGTCGGTCAACGGGCCGGTCGTCAGGCCGAGCGCGGCGCACGTGGCCAGCCCGAGGACGAGCGGCCACACGGCACCCGGCCACGCCCCCGAGTCCAGGTCCCGCCCCGGGTGCAGGTCCGGCCCCGGGTCCCGCCCCTGCTCCGGGTCCCGCTCCGGGCCCGAGGACCGGGCGGGCATCGCCGGGCCCAGCAGCATCCGGGCCGTGCGGACCGCGAGCGCGCCGAAGACGACGAGTGCGAGCAGCAGCGCGACCGTCGCCACCCACCCCAGGCCCGCGCCGAACCCGGCCCGCACGATGCCGAGTTCGGAGGCGAACAGGCTGAACGGCGGGAAGCCGAGCAGCGCGGCGACCGCGAGTCCGAAGGCGCCGCCGAGCCACGGCAGCCGGGCGAGCAGCCCCCGGACCCGTCCGATCAGCGGCGTCCCGGTCAGCCGCAGCAGGTGCCCCGACGCGCAGAAGGCGACCGCCTTCGCGAGCCCGTGCCCGGCGATGTGCAGCAGCAGGGCCGCCCGGGCGAGCGGTGTGCCGATCGCCGCGCCCAGGGCGATCAGGCTCATGTGCTCCATGCCGGAGTACGCCAGCATCCGCCGGTAGTCCCGCTGGGCGAGCAGCAGGGCCGCCGCCACGGCCAGCGTGACCAGGGCCATCCCGGTCAGCAGGCCCCGCGTCAGGCCGGTGCCCAGCGCGGCGGCCGCGATCTGCCCGTACCGCAGCACCGCGGCGAAGGCGACGGGCGCGAGCGCGCCGGACATCAGCGCGGCGACCGGCGCGGGCGCCTCGCCGTAGGCGTCGGGCAGCCAGGCGTGCAGCGGCGCCAGGCCGGCCTTGGCGCCGAAGCCGAGCACCACGAGCGCGATCGCGAGCCGGGTCACGGCCGGGTCGAGCCGGCCGGCACCCGCGACGAGCGTCGGCCAGTCCAGGGCGTGCGCCTCGTCGATGCCGGCCTGCCGGGCCGCGTAGTAGACGAGGACGGTGCCGAGGAAGGCCAGCGCGATCCCGGCCGAGCAGATCACCACGTACTTCCACGCGGCCTCGACGGACCGGCGGGTGCGGCGGTGGCCCACCAGGAACGTGGTCACGATCGTGGTCGCCTCGACCGCCACCCACAGCACGCCGAGGTTCGCCGTGAGCACGGCCAGGCACATCGCGCCCAGGAACGCCTGCACCAGCAGGTGCAGCACGGCCGCGCTCTGGGCCCCCTCCCGCTCCCCGGCCAGGTACGCCGGCAGCGTCCCGCACGCGATGAGCGCGACCGCGCCGACCACCAGCAGCAGCCACACCGTCAGCGCGTCGGCCCGCAGCAGCCCGCCGAACGTGCTGAGCGCCCCGCCGCGCGGCAGCGCCGCCGCCAGAAGCGCGCCGCAGCCGAGCACGACGACGGGCGGGACGACGGCCGAGCCGGGCGAAACGAGGGCCGAGCCGGGCGGGACGAGGGCCGAGCCGGGCGGGAGCCCGGTCGGAACCGGGTCGGCTTCCAGGTCCGGCGGCGTCGGCCCCGCCCCGACCAGGACGGGGGTCCGCAGCGGCTTCCTCACCGGCGTCCGGCGCCGCATCCCGCGCACCGCGTACACGCCGGCGGCGGCGCACGGCGCGGCGACGGGCGCGGTCAGGACGAGAGCGGTCGTGGCGGCGTCCATCAGTCGTGCAGCTCCCGCAGGTCGTCGAGGTCGGTCGTGCCGAACGCGGCCCGCATCCGCGCGGTCAGCAGGTGGAGCACCAGGACCGCGAACAACACGTCGAAGGAGACGCCCAGTTCGACGACGAGCGGCACCCCGGAGGCGGCGAGGAACGCGGTCGCGGTGATCCCGTTGTCGAGCAGCAGGAAGCCCACCACCTGGGAGAGCGCCCGGCGCCTGGTGACCAGGACGAAGAAGCCGATGAGCACCACCGCGAGGCCCACCGGCAGCGCCCGGGTCGCGGGCGTCGGGTCGAGCGCGACCAGCGGGCGGGCCACCGCGCGGGCGAGGAGGGTCAGCGCGGCCGCCGCCAGCAGCGAACCGGCCACGTTCACCAGCGGCCGGGTCTCCCGGGCCTCGGTGCCCCCGGTGTCGTACGGGCTCCGGTCGGCCGTCAGCGCGGTCAGCGCCCGCCGGACCAGATACGGCAGCACACCCGCCCGCAGCACGCCGACACCGACCGCCACCACCACGAGGTCCGCGCGCCCCTCGTGCCCGCCGAGCAGCGCGGCGATCGCGGCCAGGGCGACGCCCTGGAGCGCGAACGCGCGCACGACCGCGGCGAGTTCATGACGCCAGAGGACCAGGACGGCGGCGAGCAGGAAGGCCCCGCAGGCCAGATCGAGGAGCTGGGAGTACGGGGTGGAGGCGAGGTCCGTCATGTCCCGGCTCCCTCTCCGCTCAGGAAGGACGAGGCGGCCACCGCGAGCAGCGCCAACAGAAAGGAACCGGCGAGCAGTTCGGGCACCCGGAAGAGCCGCAGCTTGGCCCAGCACACCTCGGCCGCCGCGAGCAGCGCGCCGAGCACCGCCACCTTCGCCACGAACACCGGCAGCGCCACGGCGAGCGCGCCGGCCGACGCCGTGGTGGCGATGCCCCACGGCGCGAACAAGGAGGCGAGCAGCCCGAGCAGGACGGTCAGCCGCAGCTGCGCCCCGAGCTCGACCAGCGCGAGGTCCCGGCCCGCGTACTCCAGGACCATCGCCTCGTGCACCATGGTCAGTTCGAGATGGGTGGACGGGTTGTCCACCGGGATCCGCCCGGTCTCGGCCAGGACGGCGACGGCCAGCGCGGCCGCCGCGAGCAGCCCGGCGGGCGAGACCAGCCGGTCCGGCTCGCGCACGGCCCCGTCGACGATGGCCGGCAGATTGGTGGTCCCGGCCGGCGCCGACAGCGCGAACACCGCCATCAGCAGCGTCGGTTCGACCAGGGCCGCGATCGTCATCTCCCGTGACGCGCCCATGCCGCCGAACGCCGTGCCGCTGTCCAGGCCGGCCAGGGCCAGCGTGACCGTGCCCAGCGCGAGCAGCGCCACGACCAGGATCAGGTCCGCGCGCCGGGCGACCGGGGTGTCGGTGGAGACCAGGGGCACCAGCGCGGCCACCACCAGGGCCGTCGCCACGAGCAGGACCGGCGCGGTGCGGAACGCGGGCCCCGTCCCGGCCGGGCCGATCGGCTCACGGCGCAGCAGCTTCCGCACGTCCCGCCACGGCTGGAGCACCCCGGCGCCCGCCCGCCCCTCCAGGCGGGCCCGCACCTGCCGCATCAGCCCCGTGAGCAGCGGGGCACCCGCGACCACCGTGCCCACCTGGGCGGTCACCGCCGCGTATCCGAGCGCGCTCACCAGCCCACCACCAGCACCACGAAGAGGGACAACAGACCGAGGAAGCCATAGCCGAGATAGAGATGGACGCTGCCGCCAGCGAGCCGGCGCGCCCCACGGCCCGTTCGGGCGAGCGCGCCGAGCACCGGCTCGTACAGCCGGTGCTCGATCCGGTCGGGCACCCGGTGCCGGAAGCGCACCCGCTCCACCAGATAGGCCGACTCGCGGGCGTGGGTCACCGCCACGTCCTGCTCCGGCGCGAGCACGTCGTCGAAGACCCGCTGGAGGGGCTCGGCGAACGAGGTCGCCGTGTACGCCATGCGCGCGGTGGGCGCCCCGCCGCCGCAGTCCCACAGCCGGGCGCCCGCCCGCCGGTGCCGGGCCTCGGCGCCGTACACCCGGCTCAGCGCGCCGGTCAGCGCCACCGCCCCGGTGAGCGCGGCCGCCACCCACAGCGGTGAGAGCGAGGTCGAGATGTCGTGCAGCCGCACCCCGGTGCCGCCGTTGCTCGCCGCCCCGGTGCCGCCACCGCTCGCCGCCCCGGTCCTGGAGAGCGCGACCGCAGCCACGGCGCGGTCCAGGGCCGGACCCAGCAGCCCCGGCACGAGCGCGAGTCCCGCGCAGGCGACCGCGAGCACTCCGAGGGCGGCCAGCATCAGCGGCGGCGACTCCTCGGCGCGGTGGGCCTGCCGCCCGCGCGGCCGGGCGAAGAAGCCGACGCCGAGCGCCTTCACGAACACGACCGCTGCGATGCCCGCCGACAGCGCGACGAGCCCGACCGCGAGCGGCAGCGCGATCGCGACGGCCAGGCCCGGCAGTTCGAGCCCGTGGATCAGCGACTGCAGCAGCAGCCACTCGCTCACGAAGCCGTTCCCGGGCGGCAGCGCCACCGCGCCGAGCGCGCCCACCGCGAACAGACCGGCCGTCACCGGCATCCGGGCCCGCAGCCCGCCCAGCCGGTCGAGGTCCCGCACTCCGGTCGCCCGCACCACCGAACCGGCCGCGCCGAACAACAGGGCCTTGAACGCCGAGTGGTTGACGACGTGCAGCAGCCCCGCCGACAGCGCGAGCGCGGCCAGCGCGCTGTCGCCCTCGGCCGCGAAGAGCCCCGCCGCGCCCGTGCCGACGAGCACGAGCCCCATGTTCTCGGCCGTCGAGTGGGCGAGCAGCCGCTTGAGGTCCGCGGCCATCGCGGCCTGCAGGATCCCGTACGCGGCGGTCAGCCCGCCCAGTGTCATCAGCGCCAGCCACCACCAGGCCGGTCCGCCGCCCAGCAGGTCGAAGCCGGTGCGCACGATCCCGTACACGCCCAGGTTGACCATGGCCGCGCTCATCAGCGCCGACACCGGCGCCGGCGCCTCGGGGTGGGCGCGGGGCAGCCACGCGTGCAGCGGCACCATGCCCGCCTTGGACGCGAAGGCCAGGCCGGTCAGCGCGAACACCGTGCCGCGCACCGCCGGCGACAGACCCGCCGCGGCCGCCCGCAGCGCGGCGAAGCCCTCGCCCCCGGCCGCGCCGGCGAACAGGGCGAGCCCGGCGAGCAGCAGCACCAGACCGAGCTGGGACATCACCGCGTACCAGACGCCCGCGCGCCGCACCTCCGCCCGCTCGCGGTGCTCGACGAGCACGAGCAGGAGCGAGGCGAGCGCCATCAGCTCCCACAGCGACAGGAACGTCGACACCGAGGCCGCGGCGGGGACCAGGACCAGCGTCAGGGCGAAGAGCGGAAGCACCGTCTGCGCGGTGCGAGAGGCCGGTCCGTGGGCCTCGTCGGCGGTGTGCGGGCCGTGCTGGGCCGTGTAGCCGATGCCGTACAGCGCCACGGCGGCCACCACCGCGCCCGCCACCGCCATGAAGAGCCCCGACAGGGCGTCCACCGACAGCGCCGCGCCAGCGAGCGGCAGCAGCCCCGGCAGTCCGGTCGCCCAGCCGGCCCCGCCGAGGGCGGCGACCCCCGCCGTGCCGCCCGCCACTCCGACCCCGGCCGTGCAGAGCCCGGCCACCACCCGCCGGGCCCTCGGCGGCAGCGCCGCTCCGGCCGCCGCTCCCGTCGCGCCGCATCCGGCCGCCGTCGCCAGACCGGCCGCCACGAGACTCACCGCCCGGTCACCCGGCGCAGGGCCGCGACGATCGCCGCGGGCTCCGGGGGACACCCCGGCACGGCGAGGTCGACGGGCACCACGTCGGAGACGGCGCCCTCGATCCCGTACCCCCCGGCGAACTCCCCGCAGTCGATCGCGCAGTCGCCGACGGCCACGACGATCGGCGGCTCGGGCATCGCCTGCACGGTACGGCGCAGGGGCACCGCCATGTTCCGGGTCACCGGGCCCGTCACCAGGGCCACGTCGGCGTGCCGCGGCGAGGCGACGAGCCGCGCCCCGTACCTCTCGGCGTCGTGGACGGGGTTGAAGGCGGCCGCGATCTCGATCTCGCACCCGTTGCACGAGCCGGCGTCCACGCACCGCACCTGCGCCGAGCCGCCGAGCCGCCGGGCCTGGGGGAGCGGTCCGCCTTCGGGCGCCGGCGGTGCGGGCTCGGCCACCCGCCCGGTCGTACGGATCTTGCGCAACAAGCCCATGGACACCACCCCTCCCGCGCCCTCGCGAGAGCCTTTCCACGGCGGCTAACGGGCCCGTGCACGGCCGGAGTTACGGCACTTTCCTCGCGCTTTGCGTGCTTTGTCGAGTCTTGGTGCCGTCGTGGCCGACCGAAAAGGTCAGGAGGAGCGGACCGCCCAGCTTGCGCGCAGGGCTCCACCGAGACCGAGCAGGTGCCAGGTGATCGCTGTCATGCCGTCAGGATCGCAGCCGCACCGACGCCGCGGCCGGCCGTCGTGCGCGGTGTCCCGCGGACCGGCTGAGGGTCAGTCGGCGGGCACGAACCGGACGCCCGTGACGAGGTCCGGGCGGATGCGCACCACATGGGCCGTGCGCTGGTCGGTCCAGGGACGGAGCACGCCCGGTAGCGGGCCGCCTCCTTCGTGCGCCGGCTCGGGAGTACTTCGTACTGCACGGATGCCTTCCAGGGGCCGCGGTGGGACGGGAGCGTCGGCTTCCCGGCGGGTTCTCGCCCTCAGTAGACGTCCGCCGATCCGTGGCCGGAAGGGCCGTTCGGCCCCTGCCACCTGGGGATCCGGGCCTGTTGACTGACGGACGGAGGGGCCTCGGCGGCCCCCGAAGGCGCCCTCGGAGGGGCGGGGAGGAGAGGGAACATGATCGCGGTCGTGGGACACGAGGACCTGCGCGCGGAGACGTCGGCGCTGGTGGAGCGCGAACTGCGGGTGCGCCTGGAGCGCTACGCGGATCCGGCGCCCGGCCTGGTCCGCGCCGGGTCGGGGCCCTCGGTCGCCTTCGCACGTGCCGTACGGGCGGCAGGCCGGCGGCTCGTCGTCCTGCTGCCCGCACGGGGCCCGGTGCCGGCGCCGCTGCCGCCGCGGGTCCTGGAGCCGGCCCGTGCGGCGACGCGGCTCGCGGACGAGGTTCGGCTGCTGGCGTACGACCCGGCGGACCGCGACTCGCGGGTGCGGGCGGACGAGGCGCTGGTCCGCCAGTGCGACCGGATGCTCGCCGTGTGGGACGGTTCGCCCACCGACGGGCGGGACGCCACGGCGCACCTGGTCGCCTACGCGCGCACGCACGGGGTACGGGTGGAGGTGGTGTGGCCGGTCGGGGCGGTCCGGGCGGCCGGCGCGGCCGGGCCGGCCGGTGCGGTCGGGCCGGTTGGTGCGTCCCGGGTGTGCCGGCCCCGGGGCCGGGGGACGGCCGGGCCTCGGCAGGGCGGGCACACCGGGACGCGAGGGTGAGTGGATCATGCTCCCGGCCGGTCCGTGAAGGGCCTTTCGGCCCTTCGGGACCAGGGCCGAAAGGCCCACGCCCGGCATTGCCATACTGGCGCTCTTCTCTCGTACGGCCGGGTGTTCGGCCCGGCCGTCGTCCTGCCCAGGAGTCCTCGGTGAAGCCCTGTCCCACCACCCGTCCGACCGTCCCGCCGACACTCGCCTTCCCGGCCCGTCGCGGCTCCGACGGAGCCCGGGCGGGGCGTCCGTGCTGACCGCCGACGCCTCCGCCGACACCGCCGGCGCGACGCCGATCCGGGTCTTCCTGCTCGACGACCACGAGGTCGTCCGCCGGGGCGTCCGCGACCTGCTCGAAGCCGAACCCGACATCCAGGTCGTCGGCGAGGCGGGGAACGCCCGGGAGGCGCTTGCCCGGGTGCCCGCGATCCGGCCGGACGTGGCCGTGCTCGACGTGCGCCTCGGCAGCGCGACCGGCGGTGACCACGAGGGCGTCGAGGTGTGCCGTGAACTCCGCGCCGAGCTGCCCGATTTGGCCTGTCTGATGCTGACGTCCTTCGACGACGACGAGGCCCTCTTCGATGCCATCATGGCCGGCGCGGCCGGCTACGTGCTCAAGCAGATCGGCGGCTCCGACCTGATCGCGGCGGTCCGTACGGTCGCCACGGGCAAGTCGCTCCTCGACCCGAGGATGACGGCCCGCGTCATGGCCCGGATCCGTGAGCCCGAGCCGGCGCCGGCGGCGGCGGCCGTGCCCGGCGAGCTCGACCGGCTGTCGCCGCGCGAGCTGGAGATCCTCGACCTCATCGGGTTCGGCCTGACGAACCGCCAGATCGCCGACCGGCTCTTCCTCGCCGAGAAGACGGTGAAGAACCGGGTGTCGGCCATCCTCGCCAAGCTGGGCGTGGGCCGGCGGATACAGGCGGCGATGATCGCCGAGCGGTTCCGCGAGGCGCACCGGGGCGACCGCCCGTGACGTGACGGCCCGCCGCCTTCGGCGTGACGGGCCGCCGTCCTTGGCGTGAGGGGCCGTTGTCCCTGGCGTGGCGGCCCGCCGCCTGTGAAGTGACGGGACCGCCGTCCCCGACCTGACGGACACCGCCCTCCCGCCGGGGCGGTCGGTCCACCGTGATCGGCGCGCTCCAGGTGATCCGCGTGCCGCCCTCGTCGGGCACGTCCACGCGGAAGCTGCCCCGGCACTGCTCCGCCCGCGCCCCCATGTTGAGCAGCCCGCCGGTCGGCCGCGCGAGGCCCAGGCCGGCGCCGTCGTCCGTGACCGAGCGGACGAGCCGGTCGGCCGGGTCCGGGACGGCGAGCGCGACGTCCACCCGGCGCGCCCGCGCGTGCCGCGCCGCGTTGCTCAGAGCCTCCGCCGCCACCGCGAGGAGGGCGATGAGCGGGCCGTGCATCCGCTCGGGCACGTCGAGCCGGGGCCAGGGCGGCCGGGCGGGCGGTTCGTACGGGTCCGGAACGGTGTCGGCCATGTGCGTGCGCGGCTCGTCCTGGTGTCGGGCGTCCTCGGGGGTCTCCTTCGGGTGGGCGTCCTGGTGTCGGGCGTCCTCGGGCGGGGTCTCCTCCGGGCGGGCTTCCTGGTGTCGGGCGTCCTCGGGCGGGGTCTCCTCCGGGCGGGCTTCCTGGTACCGGGCGGCCTTCCGTACGGAGCGAGCGTACGTGGCCGGCCCGTACCGGACGGAAGGGGCCGTTCGGCCCGTTGTCGCAGCTCCGCGGGGTCTGTTCGACCCTATCGGGGGCAGGGGGCCCGGCGGCGATCATCTGAGGCGGCCGGAAGCGCGCCGTCTCTCCCCCGTGTGCGGTCGCTTCCGGTCGTTTCCCGCACCGCAGAAGGAAGGTCGCCGTCCGGTGGACGAGGCACAGACACAGCCACGCAGCATTCAGGTGAAGCAGCCGACCGAGCCGGAGCCCGCGGCCACGGACGCCGGCCGGCCCTCCTGGGTGAGCTGGCTCACCACGACCGATCACAAGCAGATCGGCACGCTCTACCTCTGTTCCGCACTGTTCTTCTTCATCATCGGCGGTGTCATGGCCCTGATGATGCGGGCGGAACTGGCCCGCCCCGGCATGCAGATCATGTCGAACGAGCAGTTCAACCAGGCGTTCACGATGCACGGCTCGATCATGCTGCTGCTGTTCGCCATGCCGCTGTTCACCGGCTTCGCCAACTGGATCATGCCGCTCCAGATCGGCGCGCCCGACGTGGCCTTCCCCCGGCTCAACATGCTGGCCTACTGGCTCTACCTGTTCGGCTCGCTGATCGCCGCCGGCGGCTTCCTCACCCCCGGCGGCGCAGCGGACTTCGGCTGGTTCCTCTACGCGCCCCTGTCCGACGCCGTGCACTCGCCCGGCCTCGGCGCCGACCTGTGGATCATGGGCGTCGCGCTGTCCGGCTTCGGGTCCATCGCGGGCGCGGTCAACTTCATCACCACCATCATCTGCATGCGCGCCCCCGGCATGACGATGTTCCGGATGCCGGTCTTCACCTGGAACGTGCTGCTGACCTCGCTCCTCGTCCTGCTGGTCTTCCCGGTCCTGGCGGCGGCGCTCTTCGCGCTCGAATGCGACCGGAAGTTCGGCTCGCACGTCTTCGACGCGGCCAACGGCGGCGCGCTGCTGTGGCAGCACCTCTTCTGGTTCTTCGGGCATCCGGAGGTCTACATCCTGGCCCTGCCGTTCTTCGGCATCATCTCCGAGGTCATCCCGGTCTTCTCCCGCAAGCCGATGTTCGGCTACATCGGTCTCGTCGCCGCGACGATCGCCATCGCCGGCCTGTCGGTGACCGTGTGGGCGCACCACATGTACGTCACCGGCGGTGTGCTGCTGCCCTTCTTCTCCTTCATGACCTTCCTCATCGCCGTCCCCACGGGCGTGAAGTTCTTCAACTGGATCGGCACCATGTGGAAGGGCTCCCTGTCCTTCGAGACGCCGATGCTGTGGGCGACCGGATTCCTCGTGACCTTCACCTTCGGCGGTCTCACCGGCGTCATCCTCGCCTCGCCGCCGATGGACTTCCACGTCTCCGACTCGTACTTCGTCGTCGCGCACTTCCACTACACGCTGTTCGGCACGGTGGTGTACGCCATGTTCGCCGGGTTCCACTTCTGGTGTCCCAAGTTCACCGGCAGGATGCTCGACGAACGCCTCGGCAAGATCACCTTCTGGACCCTGACCACCGGTTTCCACGCCACGTTCCTCGTCCAGCACTGGCTCGGCGCCGAGGGCATGCCGCGCCGGTACGCGGACTATCTCGACTCCGACGGCTTCACCGCCCTCAACACCGTGTCCACCATCGGGTCGTTCCTTCTCGGCCTCTCCTTCCTGCCGTTCTTCTACAACGTCTGGAAGACCGGCAGGTACGGGAAGAAGGTCACCGTCGACGACCCCTGGGGCTACGGCCGGTCCCTGGAGTGGGCGACGTCCTGCCCGCCGCCCCGGCACAACTTCCTCGTCCTGCCCCGGATCCGCAGCGAATCGCCGGCTTTCGACCTGCACCACCCGGAGATCGCGGCGGTCGACCGGCTGGAGAACCACCGGTGAACCCGGTCGTGCCCGGACTGGGCGTCGCGGCCCTGACCGCCTCGGGCTGCGTCTGGTACGTCCCCGCTCTCGCCGACCTGCGCGCCGGCGCCGACCGCCCGGTCTCCCGGCGCCTCGCCGCGGCCGCCTGCCTCGCCGGCTGGGCCACCGCCGCCGTCACGGCCCTGCTGCTCCTCGTCGGCGCGCCCGCCCGGCCGCTGTCCGCCCTGGGGGCGGCCGGAGCCGGCGCGTGCCTCGCCCTCCGTCTCCGGGCGGCCGTCCGGCGCCGCAGCGAGGAGCGGGAGGACGCCGTCTGCTGGACGGCCTTGAAACTCCCGCCGCCGGTGCGGGGAGGCGCGCCGCGCCCGCTGGTCTTCGCCCGCACGATCGGCGCGGGCCTCACCCTCGCGCTCGCCGCGGCCCTCGCGCCGGCCTGGGTGCGCCCGCACGGCATCCCCTTCGCCCTGGCGGCGACGGCGCCCGTGGCGCTCGCCGCCTGCACCCTGCTGACCGCCGTGGCCGTGAGCGCCCCGCGC
>NZ_JBSGBF010000030.1:0-81275 GCF_053601115.1 Streptomyces sp. NPDC004788 | reverse complement strand
GGTCTTGAAAAATACCACCCGCTTATATAACAATAACATGGTGGCAATCCTATTGGTTTGCCCCGCTTCCCTTTTGTGGAGCTAAGGAGAATTGAACTCCTGACCTCCTGCATGCCATGCAGGCGCTCTACCAACTGAGCTATAGCCCCTTGTACGGGTTCTGTGGAGCTAAGGAGAATTGAACTCCTGACCTCTTGCATGCCATGCAAGCGCTCTACCAACTGAGCTATAGCCCCTTGTTTAGTTGTGTCGGCCCGGTCTCCCGTGCGGCGACGGAAAGAACAGTAACCGGCCGCCCGGCCGATCGCCAAATCCGTATCCGGGGCCGCTCCGGACGGGCGGGTAGGGTCGCCACCTGTGTCCGTCTCCGCGCCCTCCCCCACCCGCGCCCGGCCGTGGCCTTTGGTCACCGCCGCGGCGGTCTGTCTGCTCTCGTTCACCGCGTTCTGGGTGGCGCAACGCCTCGCCCACGTGAACATGCTGGATGTGATGGTCTACCGCGCGGAGGCCGAGACCCTGCGGGCCGGCGGCGACCTGTACGCGATGCGCGCCACCTCGGCGAACCTCGCCATGACCTATCCGCCGTTCGCGGCCGTGCTGTTCCTGCCGCTGACGCTGGTGGGCGTGCCCCTGATGCGGACGCTGAACACCGCCGGGAACCTGCTCCTCGTGGTGGCCCTGGTACAGCTGTCGCTCCAGCTGGTCCGCCCGGCGCTCGCCCGTCCCGGCGCGCGCGCCGACCTGTGGCGCACGACACTGTGGATCGCCGCGGTCGTCGTGTGGTGCGAACCGGTGTGGACGACGCTGCGGTACGGGCAGATCAACCTGCTGATAGCGGTGGCGGTGCTGTGGGACCTGACCCGCCGCGAGGGGAGCCGCGGCAGCCGCTGGGCGGGCCTGGGCATCGGACTCGCCACGGCCGTGAAGCTCACCCCTGGTCTCTTCGTGGTCCTGCTGTTCGCCGCCGGGCTGCTGCTGTGGCGGCGGGACCGTGCCGCGGGCGCCGGTTCGGGCCGGGGCGTGAACGCGTGGCTGCGTACGGCGCTGACGGCGACCGGTGTGTTCCTGGCGACGACGCTGGTGATGGCCGTGGCGCTGCCGGCCGCATCGAGGACGTTCTGGACGCGGACGCTGTTCGAGACGGGCCGGGTCGGCCACACCGAGGAGACGGCCAACCAGTCCCTCAGCGGCGTCCTGGCCCGGCTGATGCACACCGACGCGCCGGGCCTGTGGTGGGTGGCCGCGGCCGTGCTGCTCGGCGGTGCGGCGATGGTGCTCGCGGTACGGGCGGCGGTGCGCGGCGACCGCGCGGTGGCCGTGGTGATCACCGCGTTCACGGCGCTGATGATCAGCCCGATCTCGTGGTCGCACCACTGGGTGTGGGCCGTGCCCCTGCTGATCCTGTTGTACGAGCGCTGCACGCGCGCGTGGCCGGTGACGGCGGCGGTGGCCCTGGCCTTCGCCTCGTTCGCGCTGTGGTGGGTGCCGCACGACCCGGGCCGGCCCGAACTGGAGCAGAACGCGGGCCAGATGCTGCTCTCGGCGGTCTACCCGCTGACGGCGCTCGCGGTCTTCGCCGGCTACGCGCTGTCGCTGCGGCGGGCGCGGAACGAGGCCCTCCCGACCGCGGTCCCGCACCCCCGGGACGAGACGCGGGAGGCCCAGGACGCCCAGGAGACGCACGAGACGCGCGAGCCCCAGGCCCCTCAGGCCGCTCGGCCCGCTCGGACCGTTCAGGCCGTCGCGAAGGAGTAGAACCGCTTCAGGGTGCAGTGCTCGTCGAGGAGCCGACCGTAGATCGGCTCCCCCTCGAGTTCGCGGTAGGTCTCGATGGGGTCGCCTTTTATGATCAGCGCCCGCGCGCACTCCTCGCACCAGTACTGGAACGAGGGGTTCACGGGGTCCATGTCGCGGACGATGGGCGTCCCGCTGCCACACCAGTCGCACTTCCGCCGGTGCGCGCCCATCACTCGGCTCCCGTCACGGTCGCGGCACACGCCGCCCCTGCGAGGAGTGGTGTCCATGGTCCTGGGGCGGAATCCGCGACGGCATCGGCTGCGATCTCCTCGGCACCGTCCACGGCCATGCGCGCTCCCTCCCGTCCGGACCCTCTTCCCCTCCGGCGGTCCGATTCTGCCATGGCCCCGCAAGGGGGTCAGCGTCGTCGGCGGAGCAGGCTCGCCGATGCCCCCAGGACCGCCGCCGCGGCCAGCGCGAGGGTGCACACCCAGAGCGCGTCGGCGGACATGTGCGCCCCCGGCCCGGTGATCCTGCCCAGGAAGAGCGCGCCGAAAGCGGCGACGCCGATCAGCTGGCCGAGCTGGGTGACGGTGGCGAGCAGTCCGCTGGCGTCGGCGGCGTCCGCGGGCCGTACGGTCGCGAGCGCGCCGGTCAGGACCGGGCTGAAGGCCAGTGCGAGGCCCGCGCCCATGGCGCACAGGGCCGGGTAGAGCGCCCAGCCGCCCGCGCCGCCGTCCTTCAGGACGGCGCCCACGCCGGCCGAGGAGACGGCCGTGAGGAGGAAGCCGCCGGTCACCAGGAAGGGCTGCAGCCGGGCCGGCCAGCGCCGCCAGGTGAGACCGACCAGCCCGAAGACGGCGGCGGTCGGCGCGAAGGTGAGGCCGGTGCGCAGGGCGCTGTGCCCGAGCCCGCCCTGGAGGTGCAGGGTGAGGAGGAACAGGAACCCCGCGTTGACGCCCGTCGCGACGGCGATCCGCACGACGGCCCGGCCGATGCCGGGGGCGCGCAGCACCCGGGGTGCGATGAGCGGGGCGCCGCCGCGCCGGGCCAGCCGGGCCTCGTACGCGCCGAAAGCGGCGAACAGGAGCAGCGCGCCGCCGAACGACAGCCAGGTCCACAGCGGCCAGCCCTTCTCCTGGCCGAGGACGAGCGGGACGGTGAGGAGCGTGACGGAGCCCGCGAGCAGCAGCAGTCCGGACAGGTCGAGGGAGCGGGCCCGCTCGGCCCCGGTGCCCGCGTCGCGCGGCAGCACCTTGCGGCCGAGGGCCAGCAGGACGGCTCCGATGGGCACGTTGACCAGGAAGACCGGGCGCCAGCCGGTGCCGAACAGGTCGGCGCTGACGAGGACGCCGCCGAAGACCTGGCCGGCCGCCGCGCCGGTGGCGAGGACGGCGGAGTAGACGCCGAGCGCGCGGACCCGGGCCTCGCCGGTGAAGTTGCGCTGGATGAGACTGAGCACCTGAGGGATCATCAGGGCCGATCCGGCGCCCTGGACGACCCGGAAGGCGATCAACTGGCCGGTGTCGGCGGCCAGTCCGCAGGCGAGCGAGGCGGCGGTGAAGAGTGCGAGCCCGGCGAGGTGGACGCGCCGGTGGCCGAGCCGGTCGCCGAGCCGTGCGCCGGTGATCAGCAACACCGCGTAGGCGATGGTGTATCCCGCGACGACGAGCTGGATCCCGGCGCCGGTGGCGGCGAGTTCGGTACGGATGGTGGGGGCTGCGACGTTGACGATGAAGACGTCGAGCAGGGCCATGAACTGGGCGGCGAGCACGGCGCCGAGCAGCGCACCGGGGCGATTGTCGGTGGCGGGGTCTTTACTGAGTACGGGACGTGTGGTGGTCGTCGTCATGGGAAGAGCGTGGCGCCGACCCGATACGGGTAACGAGAGCCCGTCGATGCTGGTACCGACAGCACCTGGCAACGGCGGTGCGGGGACTCGACCATGGGGGCGTGACGACTGTGGCAGCACCGAGTGAGACCCGGCGCAGGCCGGAGCTGGCGGCGTTCCTGCGCAGCCGGCGGGCGCGGGTGACGCCCGCGGACGTGGGCATGCCGCCGGGCCTGAGGCGGCGCACGCCGGGGCTGCGGCGCGAGGAGGTGGCGCAGCTCTCCGGTGTCGGAGTGACCTGGTACACCTGGCTGGAGCAGGGGCGGCCGATCAACGCCTCGCCGCAGGTCCTCGACGCCGTGGCCCGTACGCTGCGGCTCGACCGGCCGGAGCGCGAGCACCTGTACCACCTCGCCGAGGTGCCGTACGAGCCCGAGGCCGCGGCCGAGCACGTGCTGGCGGTCAGCCCGGAGATCCAGGGCGTCCTGGACGCCCTGGTGCCGCAGCCGGCCGTGGTCTACAACGCGCGGTACGACGTGCTGGCCACCAACGCCGTGTACGACCTGCTGTTCCTGCGGGAGGACGGCAGGCCCTGGACGGGTCCGCTCGGTGTGCGCAACGTGCTGTGGACCCTGTTCACCATGCCCGAGGACAAGTGCCCGGTGGTCGACAAGCGGCAGGAGCTGCCGGTGATGGTGGCCCAGCTGCGCGGGGCGTACGGACGCCATGTGGGCGAGCCGGCCTGGGAGTCGCTCGTGCGGCTGCTGTGCGAGGCGAGCCCGTACTTCACGGAGCTGTGGCGCAGCGGCGACGTGGTGCCTCCGGGCACCCGGGTGAAGACCTTCCGGCACCAGCGGGTGGGCGAGATACGGATGACCTCGGTGTCGCTGTCGATCAACGGGATGCCGGAGTGCCGGATCATCACCTACCTGCCCAAGGACGAGGAGAGCCGACGGGCCATCGACCTGCTGCTGAAGGAGAAGTGACGGGCCGACGACCCGACCCGGGCAGGACCAGGGCTGGACCGGAGGGGGAAACGACGGATCCCGCCCCCTGCTGGGGACGGGATCCGGTGATTGTGGAGCTAAGGAGAATTGAACTCCTGACCTCCTGCATGCCATGCAGGCGCTCTACCAACTGAGCTATAGCCCCGCGCGTTCTTCGCGCTCCGCGCTGCGAACAAGATGAACTCTAGCCTGTGACCTGCCGGAAAGTGAAATCGGATCCGGCAGGCCACACGCCAGGGCTCAGGTGTCGTCGCCGAGGACGGGCTCGGGCAGCGTGCCGGCGTTGTGCTCCAGGAGGCGCCAGCCACGCGCGCCCTCGCCGAGGACGGACCAGCAGCAGTTGGAGAGGCCGCCCAGGGACTCCCAGTGCCGGGCCTCCAGGTCGAGCAGCCGGCCGATCGTGGTGCGGATCGTGCCGCCGTGGCTGACCACGACGAGCGTGCCGTCCTCGGGCAGCTTGTCGGCGTGCTCCAGGACCACCGGGGCGGCCCGGTCGGCCACCTCGGTCTCCAGCTCGCCGCCGCCCCGGCGCACCGGCTCGCCGCGCTTCCAGGCGGCGTACTGCTCGCCGTACCGCGCGGTGATCTCGTCGTGCGTCAGGCCCTGCCACTCCCCCGCGTAGGTCTCGCGGAGCCCGGAGTCGAGGGCGACGGTGTGACCGGTGAGGGCGGACAGCTCGGCGGCCGTGGCGGCCGCCCGCTTGAGGTCCGAGGAGACGATGGCGTCCGGCTTCAGCGCGGCGAGCAGCCGGGCGGCCCGGCGCGCCTGGGCGACGCCGGTGTCGGTCAGCTCGATGTCCGTGGAGCCCTGGAAGCGGCGCTCCAGGTTCCAGGAGGTCTGGCCGTGGCGCCACAACACGATGCGGCGGCCGGTGCCGCCCTTGCCGCTGGTCAGCTCAGCTCACCGTCCGCTCCGTCGGCGCCGGTCAGCCGGGCGTGCTCCTCGGCCTTGCCGCGCGTCTTCAGCGCGTCCTCGGGAAGCGGCAGCTCGGGGCAGTCCTTCCACAGCCGCTCCAGGGCGTAGAAGACGCGCTCCTCGCTGTGCTGGACGTGGACGACGATGTCGACGTAGTCGAGGAGGATCCAGCGGGCGTCGCGGTCGCCCTCGCGGCGCACCGGCTTGGCGCCGAGCTCCTTGAGGAGCCGCTCCTCGATCTCGTCGACGATCGACTTGACCTGGCGGTCGTTGGGCGCGGAGGCGAGCAGGAAGGCGTCGGTGATCGACAGCACGTCGCTGACGTCGTACGCGATGATGTCGTGAGCGAGCCGGTCGGCCGCCGCCTGGGCGGCGGCGTTGACGAGCTCGATGGAGCGATCCGTGGCGGTCACAAGCAGGCTTTCGTCGGCGGTCTGAGTCACCTCAAGGGTCTCATGTACCGCCGACGGTCCCGAAAACGATTATCGGAGGGTCACTGCTTGGTGCCGGGGATCTTGTAGTCACCGCCGAGCACGACCGTGACCTGGGCGTTCCCGGTGGGCTTGCCCTTGGTGACGGAGCCGAGGGGCAGGCCGAGGGTCTTGGCGACCTCCACGGCGGTCGCCTTCTGGCCGTCGTCGGCGTAGAGGACCTGGGACTTCTCCTCGGTGTCGGCCTTGGTGCCGCCGACCACGGCGTAGCCGCCGTTGATCAGGACGACGCGGGCCGCCTCGGTGGCTTCCTTGCCGGTGGCGTCGCGGATCGCGACCCGGGTGGCGCCGCCCTGGTCGGGAGCGCTGACCTTGCCGCCGAGGATGTCCTTGACGACGCTGTCGCTGGTGGCCTCGCTGAGCGAGCCGTCGGGCTCGACGGGCAGCAGGGCGGTCTTGTAGTCGCCGACCTTGGCGTGCTCGGCGAGCTTGGCGAGGGAGGCGCCGAGGTCCTTCTCGGGCAGCGACGGGTCGAGGATCTGGGCGAGGGTCTCGATCGTCATCGTGGCGGCCTTGGGGTCGTCGGAGATCTTCCGCAGCACCCCGTACATCACCTGGCCGAACCGCTGGAGCTGCTTGGCCTCGGCCTCGCCGGGCGCCCGGTAGGTGGCGTAGGCGACGGCGGCGCGGCCGTTGAGGGTCTGGTTCTCGCCCTTCCTGACCAGCGGCTCGGCGCCGGGCTTCTCGCCGGGCACGTCGGTGTCGGTGGTGATGTCGATGTCGCTGACCAGCTCGACGAGGTTCTCCAGGTACGGGGTGTCGAGCCGCCAGGTACCGGTGATCTTGGCGCCGAGGAGGTTCCCGATGGCCTCGCGGGTGCCGCTGGAGCCGTCGTCCTCGACGGACTTGGCGAGCGTGGTGGTGGAGCCCTCGTCGTCGGCGACGGCGAGCGAGTTGGGGAGCAGGACGGTGGTGCCCTGCTTGGTGGTGGTGTTGTCCACGAGGAGGGCGGTGGAGGTGCCGCCGCCCTTGGTGTTGTGCAGGTGGACGACGATGGTGTCGCGCTGCTGCGGCCCGGTGGCGGTGTTCTGCTGCTGCGTGCCGCTGGACGTGCCGGGGAGCTTGCCGGCCGACCAGAGCCAGCCGACGCCGCCGACGACGGCGAGCGCGAGGACGACGACGAGGGCGACGACGCGGTTGCGGCCGCGCCGACGGGCCTCCTCGCGGCGCTCGGACCGGCTCTCGGTGAACTTCAGCCAGTCGATGACGTCCTCGGAGTCCTCGTCGGGCTCCTCGATGAACGAGAACTGCTCGGTGCGGTACGCGCGGCCGGCGTCGTCCGGCGCCGGGCGCTGCCCGGGCACGGGCGCGGGCGCGGCGGACGCCCGCTCCTGGGCCGGAGCCGGGGCGGGGGCCTGCGGCGGGACGTGAGGGGTCTGCGGCGCGGGCGCGGGCTCGGTCTGGACGGCCCACTGCTGCCCGGTCTGGCCGGTGGCGTCGTAGGAGGTGTAGTCGTACGCGGGGGGCTGCGCGGCGTACGGGTCGTACTGCGGCTGCTGCTGTCCGTACGGGTCGTAGCCGTAGCCCTGGGGCTGCGCCGGGGGCTGCTGCGCCGGCGGCCGGGGGGCCTGCGGCTGCTGCTGGTGCTGCTGTCCGTAAGGGTCGTACTGGTCGTACTCGTAGTGCTGCTGCGGGACCTGCTGCTGGTACACCGGCTGCCCGTACGCGTCGTAGCCGATGATCTGCGGCTGCTGGTAGTACGGGTCGTACGGGTTCTGCTGATCGTTCACCGGTGGCCCTCCCCGAGGCTCACTCGCCGCGGTACAACTGGCGCTTGTCGATGTAGCGCACCACACCGTCCGGGACCAGATACCAGACCGGGTCGCCCTGTGCGACCCTCGCCCGGCAGTCCGTGGAGGAGATGGCGAGCGCGGGGACCTCGACCAGCGACACCCCGCCCTTGGGCAGGCCGTCGTCGGTGAGGTCGTGACCGGGGCGGGTGACGCCGATGAAGTGCGCGAGCGCGAACAGTTCCTCGGCGTCGCGCCAGGTGAGGATCTGGGACAGGGCGTCGGCACCGGTGATGAAGAAGAGGTCCGAGTCCGTGTTGAGGTCGCGCAGGTCCCGCAGCGTGTCGATGGTGTACGTCGCGCCGCCTCGGTCGATGTCGATGCGGCTGACGGAGAACTGCGGGTTGGACGCGGTGGCGATGACCGTCATCAGATAGCGGTCCTCGGCCGGCGAGACGGCCTTGTGGCTCTTCTGCCACGGCTCTCCGGTCGGCACGAACACCACCTCGTCGAGGTGGAACAGGGCGGCCACCTCACTGGCGGCCACCAGGTGTCCGTGATGGATCGGGTCAAACGTTCCGCCCATCACGCCGAGTCGGCGTTTGCCGCGACCGCCAGTAGGCATTTCCTGCTCTCCCATGCGTGCAGAGCCTACTGGCACGGCGGCGGACGCCGGATCAGCGGCCTCCCGGCTCAGCGGTCGCGGTTGAAGCGGGTGGTGATCCACAGCAGCAGAAGGAGCGCGAGCAGGGCGCCGCCACCCGTGACGAACGGGTTGAGGCTTTCGTGGTTGCCGCCTTCGGCACCCTCGGCGAGCGTGACCAGGTTGGCGGCGGTGGCGTGGAGGCTCATCTTCGGCAGGACCTTCGATCGGGGATGGGAGCGGAGACTTCGCGCACATCGTATGCGGCGCGTCGCCGAGCGCTCACGCCGACTCAGGCGTTGGCGTCACCGGGACCGTTCTCGGCGCGCGTCGCGGCTGCCCGCGACCCGCCTTCCGCGACCTCACCGGCCGGGGCCTCGGCCCGGCCCGCGGCCTCTGCCCCGGACGCCTCGGGTGCTTCGGAGTCCTCGGCGCCCTTGCCGTAGCCGCGCACCAGGAACCAGGCGAGCAGGGCGCCGCCGACCATCGAGACGAGCAGCACGATCCGCAGCGTGTCGCCCGGCCCCTGCGTGGAGGCGGCGGCGAGCAGGGAGGCGACGGCGGTGGTCGCGGTGTCCGTCATGGTGTCGTGCTCCTCGGTTGTCCACAGTGCCCGAGTTATCCACAGGCTCCGGCACACGGTAGCCCCCTCGCCTAGGCTGGGTCGCGTCAGGGGGACGAGCACCGACTCGTACGAACAGGGGGCATCCATGTCCGACAACCAGGAGAACCTGCCCGGCCGGCGGCGCAAGCGCTTCCCGGGTATCTCCTCGCGGGCCTACGAACACCCGGCAGACCGCTCGGCGCTGGTCGCGCTGCGCAAGCTGAGCGGCTTCGACACCGTCTTCAAGGCGCTGAGCGGGCTGCTGCCCGAGCGCAGTCTGCGGCTCATCTTCCTCTCCGAATCCGTGCGGGTGAGCGACGCCCAGTTCCCGCACCTCAACGCCATGCTGCGGGACGCCTGTTACATCCTGGACCTGGAGAAGGTCCCGCCGATGTACGTCACGCAGGACCCGCAGCCGAACGCGATGTGCATCGGCCTCGACGAGCCGATCATCGTCGTCACCACCGGTCTGGTGGAGCTGCTCGACGAGGAGGAGATGCGGGCCGTCGTCGGGCACGAGGTGGGTCACGCGCTCTCGGGCCACTCCGTCTACCGCACGGTGCTGCTCTTCCTCACCAGCCTGGCCCTCAAGGTCGCCTGGATACCGCTGGGGAACGTGGCGATCATGACGATCGTCACCGCGCTGCGCGAGTGGTTCCGCAAGTCGGAGCTCTCGGCCGACCGGGCCGGGCTGCTCGTGGGTCAGGACCTGCAGGCGTCCATGCGCGGCCTGATGAAGATCGCGGGCGGCAACCACCTGCACGAGATGAACGTGGACGCGTTCCTCGCCCAGGCCGACGAGTACGAGAAGGGCGGCGACCTGCGCGACTCCGTGCTGAAGATCCTGAACGTGCTGCCGCGCTCGCACCCGTTCCCCACGATCCGGGCGGCCGAGCTGAAGAAGTGGTCGGAGACCCGCGACTACCAGCGGATCATGGACGGCCACTACCCGAAGCGCTCGGAGGACAAGGACACCTCGGTGACCGACTCGTTCCGCGAGTCGGGGCGGCACTACGCGGACTCCGTGCGCAGCAGCAGGGATCCGCTGATGAAGCTGGTCAGCGACATAGCCGGCGGCGCCGGGGACCTCGCCGGCGACCTCGGCGGAAAGCTGTTCGGCCGGTTCGGCAACGGCGGCAGCGGCAGCGGCAGCGGCAGCGGCAGCGGCAGCGGCAGCGGCAGCGGCAGCGGCAGCGGCAGCGGCAGCAAGGACGCGGGCGGCAGCAGGGACGGAGGCGGCAAGAACGGGCCTGACGCAGCCGCTCAGGGGCCCGCTCAGGGCTCGACGGGCACGCCCGGCGACGGCCGCGACTCCGGGCAGGGGCCTGGCCAGGGCTCGGGTCAGAACGAGGGCTGAGCGCTCGGGGCCAGCACGCCGCAGACCGAGGAGACGGCGGGCGCGGCCGTGGCGTACGGGTCGGTGGCGGCCTGCCGGCTCCGGTCGGCGGCCCGCTCGCCCGCCAGCAGGGGGCGCAGCGAGCCGGTGGTGTCGGCGTCGCAGGACTGCGGGCCGGCCTGGACGGCGCTGGTGAGCAGCTCGGCGCGGTGCGCCTGCAGGTCCTCGCGGTCGAAGCGGAAGCGCAGCTCGCGGTGGACGGTGAACAGCGAGGCCCGCGGGGCCGGGCCGTTGCCGGCGGTGGCGGGGCGGACGGCGTAGGTGAAGGTGTGGTCCGCCGTGACCTCCATGAGGTCCGGGTTGATCTCCGCGAAGCGGAGGGTGCCCTGGACGCGGACGGAGGGGTCGGCGAGGACGACCCGGTGCGGGTCGAAGCGGACGAGCCAGCCGGCGACGGCGTGCCGGCCGTCGTCCTTGGACGACTCGACGCTGTGGTCGAACTGTTCCTGCTGGTCGGGGTCGATCAGCAGGCGGGGCGGGCGGACGGTGAGACCGGTCAGGACGCCCGGATCGAGGGAGGAGGCGACCAGGTAGTCCTTGGCGATGCCGAGGGCCGTGACGACCTGGGACTCGGAGAAGTGGGTGGTGCGCCCGGCCAGCGGGAGGTTGATGCCGGCGGCGCCGACGCGGTACTCGGCGGCGGGGCTGTGCGCGAAGAGCTGTTCCGGGGTGCCGCCCGGGACCGGGCCCTGGGGGGTGAGCGGGACCACGGTGGAGCGAAGCGGCTCGGCCGGCTGGTCGACGGGGGGCTGGTAGGGGTTGCGGACGCCGAGGTAGACGGCGGTGCCGAAGGCCAGGAGGATCAGCAGGACGAGCAGCAGGGCCTGCCGGGAGCCGCTGCGGCCCTCCCAGGACGACCGGGTGCGGACGGCCTGGGCGTGTTCGCCCATCCGTTCCCGGGCGGAGAACTCCTGGAGGCGGGCAGCCCGGACGAACGCCTCGTCGAAGACGACGGATCGGTATTCGTCCTCACCGCCGGGGAGTCCCTCAGGGGTCCCCTCAGGCGGGTCGCCACGCCCTGCCATACCTTCAGGGTAGGTCGGTGGAAGCCCCCGTAAACGCCCAGGTACACGACAACTTCGGAAGAAATCGACCGGCGCTGCGACGAACGGGTCAAGGGGTGCCGGGAGCCGCCGGGACGGCGGGTGCGGACGGCGCGGTGGCCATGGTGGGGACGGCGCGCGGTTTGTCGACGTCGGTGGTGGCCGGCGGCTGGATGCGGTCCTGCCGGTTGTTGGCCGCGCCCCGGTAGACGGCGCTGAAGGCGAGGGCGACCATGCCGACGCCCATCACCAGGGCGAGCACCCAGGCGACCGGGCGGTGCCAGCGGGCGCTGCTCCGGTACGGGCGCAGGGCGCCGCCGTGCGGGCCGTAGGGGCCGAGCTCGTCCTCGGCGGTGTCCGGGTCGTAGCCCTCGGGGAGGCGGCCGCCGTCGTAGGCGTCGTCGTAGAGGTCGTCGTCGGCCAGACCGGCCACGGCCCGGGCGCGGGCGGCCTCGGCCTCGGCGCGGGCCTGGGCGGCGGCGAGCAGCCGCTCGACGGCGGTGGGCTCGTGGAAGGCGGCGGCCCGTACGAAGTCCTCGTCGAAGACCACGGTGGCGAAGTCGTCGTCTGCGCCGCCGCGGTCGACAGAGTCCTCGGGGTCCCCGCCGTTCTGGAACGGCCTGCCCCCCACGTCGTCCGGCACGGGTTCAGAGTAGCCCCGGCAGGGCGTTTTGGGCAGGGAAAGCGCGAGCCGTCCCTGCCCCGTATCCGCCGTCGTCCGGGCCGCGCCGGGGCGGGCGGGGTCCGCCGGACGAGTGGTTCGCGGGTTACCGGATGTGACCGTCGCCGGTCACGATGTACTTGGTGGAGGTGAGTTCCGGGAGGCCCATCGGGCCCCGGGCGTGCAGCTTCTGGGTGGAGATGCCGATCTCGGCGCCGAAGCCGAACTGTCCGCCGTCCGTGAAGCGGGTGGAGGCGTTGACGGCGACGGTGGTGGAGTCGACCAGCTGGGTGAAGCGGCGGGCCGCGGCCTGGGAGGTGGTGACGATGGCCTCGGTGTGACCGGAGGTCCAGAGCCGGATGTGCTCGACGGCCCGGTCCAGGGAGTCAACAACGGCGGCGGCGATGTCGTACGAGAGGTACTCGGTCTCCCAGTCCTCGGGGGTGGCCGGGACGATGGTGGCCTTGCTGCCCTCGGCGAGGGCGAGGACCCGCTCGTCGGCGTGGACGGTGACGCCGGCCTCGGCCAGGGCGTCCAGGGCGCGCGGCAGGAAGGCGGCGGCGATGTCCTGGTGGACCAGGAGGGTCTCGGCGGCGTTGCAGACGCTGACCCGCTGGGCCTTGGAGTTGACGAGGATGTCGACGGCCATGTCGATGTCGGCCTCGGCGTCCACGTAGACGTGGCAGTTGCCGGTGCCGGTCTCGATGACGGGGACGGTGGACTCCTCGACGACCGTCTTGATGAGGGAGGCGCCGCCGCGCGGGATGAGGACGTCGACGAGGCCGCGGGCGCGCATCAGCTCGCGCACCGAGTCACGGGACTCGCCGGGGACGAGCTGGATGGCGTCGGCGGGCAGCCCGGCGCCGCCGACGGCGTCGCGGAGCACCTTCACCAGGGCGCTGTTGGAGGAGTACGCGGAGGACGAGCCGCGCAGCAGGACGGCGTTGCCGGACTTGAGGCAGAGGGCGGCGGCGTCGACGGTGACGTTGGGCCGGGCCTCGTAGATGATGCCGACCACGCCGAGCGGGACGCGGATCTGGCGCAGGTCGATGCCGTTGGGGAGGGTGGAGCCGCGGACGACCTCGCCGACCGGGTCGGGCAGGGCGGCCACGTGCCGGACGTCGGCGGCGATGGCCCGGACCCGCTCGGGGGTGAGGGTGAGCCGGTCGATGATGGCCTCGCTGGTGCCGGCCTCGCGGGCGCGCGCGATGTCCTCGGCGTTGGCCTCGACGATCTCGGCCGTGCGGACCTCCAGGGCGTCCGCGACGGCGAGCAGGGCGTCGTCCTTCGCCGCGCGCGGGAGTGGCGCGATCTCGGCGGCCGCGGCGCGGGCCCGGTAGGCGGTCTGGGTGACCGGGGACATGTTGTCGAAGGGCATGAGCGAGGTCATGTCCGCAGGGTACTGGCACCGCTGCGGACATCCCTCACGTGTCCGTCGGCCGTCCCGATCTGCGAGACGTCGACGGGCGGGCACCGGCCGGCCCGGCTTTGGCCGAATCCGAGCGCCGGACGCCGGTGCCTCGCTCTGCCCCGGCCCCCGCGCTCAGTAGGGGTGGACGCCGACCGGGGCGGCCGGCGGCGGGCCGTAGCCCTCGGCGATCCGCTGGTGGTAGGTCTCGCGGTCGATGACCTCCAGGCCGACGATCTCCCACGGCGGCAGCTGGGCGCTCAGCCGGTGTTCGCCCCACAGCCGCAGCGCGACGGCCGCGGCGTCGTGGAGGTCGCGGGCCTCCTCCCAGTAGCGGATCTCGGCGTGGTCGTTGGCATAGCGGCTGGTCAGCAGGAAGGGGTGGTCGTGGGCCAGCTGTTCCAGGGCCCGGCGCACCTCCTTCAGCGGGGCCGCCCGCCCGGAGACGCTGAGGGTGATGTGCCAGAGCTTCGACACCTCCACCGCAGCCTCCCGGCCTCGTGCCCCTGTGTCCTCGGCGGATTCCTCGTCAATGTCGTCGATGTCGTCGAAGTCGTCGAAGTCGGCTCCGGCCTCGACGCTCGTCAGGGCGCGTTCGGCCGTCCCGCGGGGGTGTGCCCCTGGGCGCGCTCGTCTCACCGGCGGCCTCCTGTGTGATGCCTGTGCTGCGTGCTTGTCGCATGCTGCTGCGTTCTGCTGCGCGTGCTGTCTTCTCCCGCCCCTCTTGTCCCCGAGACAAAGTTGACCAGTCCGGGGCGGGGCATGGGGCGGTTTTGGTAAAGGTCCCTACCGGATGACCAGACTTTCAGCCGTTTCGGTTCACAGGCGGGATTTTCACGAGCCGCTCACATCACGACGAGGTCGTCGCGGTGCACGACCTCGCGCTCGTACTCCGGGCCCAGCTCGCGGGCCAGGTCGCGGGTGGAGCGGCCGAGCAGCTGGGGCAGTTCCTTGGCGTCGAAGTTGACGAGGCCACGGGCGACGGCGCGGCCCGCCGTGTCGCGCAGCTCCACCGGGTCGCCGGCCGAGAACTCGCCCTCGACGGCGGCGATTCCGGCGGCGAGCAGCGACTTCTTGCCCTCGACCACGGCCGTCACGGCCCCGTCGTCGAGGACCAGCGCGCCCTGCGGGGTGGAGGCGTGGGCGAGCCAGAGCAGCCGGTCGGCGGAGCGGCGGCCGGTGCGGTGGAAGTACGTGCCGGTGTCGCGGCCGGCGAGGGCGTCGGCGGCGCGGCTGGCGGAGGTGAGGACGACGGGGATGCCGGCGGCCGCGGCGATCCGGGCCGCCTCGACCTTGGTGACCATGCCGCCGGTGCCGACGCCCGCCTTGCCGGCCGAGCCGATCTCGACGTGGGCGATGTCGTCGGGGCCGCTGACCTCCGCGATGCGCGAGGTGCCGGGCTTGGCCGGGTCGCCGTCGTAGAGCCCGTCCACGTCCGAGAGCAGCACGAGCAGGTCGGCGCGGACGAGGTGGGCGACGAGGGCGGCGAGCCGGTCGTTGTCGCCGAACCGGATCTCGTCGGTGGCGACGGTGTCGTTCTCGTTGACGACCGGCAGCGCGCCCATGTCGAGCAGCTGGTCGAGGGTCCGGTAGGCGTTGCGGTAGTGGGCCCGCCGGCTGGTGTCGTCGGTGGTGAGCAGCACCTGGCCGACCCGCACCCCGTAGCGGGCGAAGGAGGCGGTGTAGCGGGCGACGAGCAGGCCCTGGCCGACGCTGGCGGCGGCCTGCTGCCGGGCCAGGTCCTTGGGGCGGCGGGTCAGGCCGAGCGGGGCGAGGCCGGCCGCGATGGCGCCGGAGGAGACCAGGACGATCTCCTTCTCGCCGCCGCTGCGGACCTTGGCGAGGACGTCCACGAGGGCGTCCACGCGGTCGGCGTCGAGCCCGCCGGACGCGGTGGTCAGCGAGGACGAGCCGACCTTCACGACGATCCTGCGGGCTTCCGTCACGTACTGCCTTGCCACTGTCACCTGCGTCGTCCTTGCCGTCGTGCTCGCGGTCCTGCTCGCGGCCCTGCTCGTGATCCTGATCGGCAGGCAATCTACGCGAGCCGGATCGGCCGCCGCCCCTCTATTCCGCGAGCTGGACCGGTTCGGCCCGGACCGGCCCGGGCCCGGCGGAGCTCCCGGTGTGCGCCGCCCAGGCCGAGGCGATCATGGCACGGACGTCGTGGCGGGCCTTCCAGTCCAGCTCGGCGGAGATCCGCTCGGCCGACGCCACCACCTTCGCCGGGTCGCCGGGGCGGCGCGCGACGACCTCGGGGGCGACCGGGCGGCCGGTCACCTCGCGGATCAGGTCGATCATCTCCCGGACGGAGACGCCTTCGCCTCGCCCGATGTTGAGGGTCAGGTCGCGCGGCTCGCCGGCTGCCGCGTACGCGTCGAGGCGGCGGGCGGCGGCCAGATGGGCGTCGGCGAGGTCGGCGACGTGGATGTAGTCGCGGATGCAGGTGCCGTCGGGGGTCGCGTAGTCGTCGCCGAAGATCAGCGGCGGCAGACCGGCGTCGAGCCGCTGGAAGACCATCGGTACGAGGTTGTGCACGCCGGTGTCGGCGAGCGCGGGCTCGGCGGTGCCGGCCACGTTGAAGTAGCGCAGGCAGGAGGTGGCCATGCCGTGGGCGCGGCCGACGGCGCGCACCATCCACTCGCCCGTGACCTTCGTCTCGCCGTACGGGCTGAGCGGGGCGCACGGGGTGTCCTCGGTCACCAGGTCGGTGTCGGGCATCCCGTACACCGAGGCGGAGGAGGAGAAGAGGAAGCCGCGCACGCCGGCCGCGGCGGCCGCCTCCAGGAGGATCTGGAGGCCGGTCACGTTCTCGCGGTAGTAGAGGAGCGGGCGTTCGACGGATTCGCCGACGGCCTTCTTCGCGGCGAGGTGCACGATCCCGTGGATCCGGTGCTCGCGCAGCACGCGGTCGACGAAGGGCCGGTCGAGGACGGTGCCGCGCTCCAGCGGCACGCCGGCCGGGACCCTGGCCGGGTCGCCGGTGGACAGGTCGTCCAGGACGACGACCCGTTCACCGGCCTCCGCCATGGACTTGACGACATGGGAACCGATGTAGCCGGCGCCGCCGGTGATGAGCCACGTCATTCGGGCACCCTAACGCGGATCGCCCGGCGGGTGACGCGGGCGCCGAACGATCGACGCCCGCACGACCGGCCCCGGCGGGATCGGCCCCGCGCGGCCGGCCCCGGTGTCAGCCCCGCGAGGCCAGCGAGGTCCGGAACGCCACGCACTCCTCGTACACCGGCAGGATCCCGGCCTCGCGGGCCTGGGCGAGGGTCGGGCTCTGGGCGTCCTTGGCGGACAGCTCGGGCTCGCCGTCGACCGGCCACTCGATGGCGATCTCCGGGTCGAGCGGGTGGATCCCGTGCTCGCGCTGCGGCGCGTACCCCTCGGAGCAGAGGTACGAGACGGTGGCGTCGTCCGTCAGCGCGCAGAAGCCGTGGCCGAGGCCCTCGGAGAGGTAGACGGCCTTGCGGTCCTGGTCGTCGAGGCGGACGGCCTCCCAGCGGCCGAAGGTCGGCGAGCCGACCCGGACGTCGACGATGATGTCGAGCACCGCGCCGCGCACGCACGTCACGTACTTCGCCTGGCCGGGCGGCACGTCGGCGAAGTGGATGCCGCGCACGACGCCGGCGGAGGAGACGGAGAGGTTGCCCTGCTTCAGGTTCAGGGGGTGACCGACGGCCTCGGTGAGCACGTCCGCCTTGTACCACTCCAGGAACAGACCGCGGGCGTCACCGTGCTGCTGCGGGACGAACTCCCAGGCACCTTCGATGCCGAGCGGGTTGACCTTCATGGATAGTGCCGCTTCCTTTTAATGGACTTCTCAGGAATGGACCGCGCGGGACCGGACCGGAACGGACCGGACCGCGCGCGGGACGGACCGCTCAGGCCCGCTCGGCCTCGTACGCGAGCAGGTTGAGCAGATAGTCGCCGTATCCACTCTTGGTGAGCGGCTCGGCGAGGCGGCGCAGGTGGACGTCGTCGATGAAGCCGGCCCGCCAGGCGGCCTCCTCCAGGCAGCCGATCTTCATGCCCTGGCGCTCCTCGACCACGCGGACGTACTCGGACGCCTGGACGAGGGACTGGAAGGTGCCGGTGTCCAGCCAGACGGTGCCGCGGTCCAGGACCGAGACCTGGAGCTCGCCGCGGTCCAGGTAGTGGCGGTTGACGTCGGTGATCTCCAGCTCGCCGCGGGCGCTCGGCTCAAGGCCCTTGGCGATCTCGACGACCCGGCTGTCGTAGAAGTAGAGGCCCGGCACCGCGTAGCGGGACTTCGGGTTCTTCGGCTTCTCCTCGATGGAGCGGGCGCGGCCGTCCTCGTCGAAGTCGACGACGCCGTAGGCGGTGGGGTCGGAGACGGCGTGCGCGAAGACCACGCCGCCCGCGGGCTTGCTGTAGTCGGCGAGCTGCCGGCCGAGGCCCACGCCGTGGAAGATGTTGTCGCCGAGGATCAGCGCGACGGGGTCGTCACCGATGAACTCCTCGCCGATGACGAACGCCTCGGCGATGCCGTTGGGGTGCTCCTGCGTGGCGAACGTGATGTCGAGACCGAAGTCGGACCCGTCGCCGAGCAGGCGCTCGAACTGCGGGCGCTCCTCGGGGCCGGTGATGACCAGGATCTCCCGGATCCCCGCCATCACGAGGGTGGTCAGGGGGTAGTAGATCATCGGCTTGTCGAAGACCGGCATCAGCTGCTTCGACACGGCCCGGGTGATCGGCCAGAGTCGGGAGCCGGTACCACCGGCGAGCAAAATTCCACGCATGGGCAAGCAGCCTACGGCAGCCCCGCAGGGCCTGCTCGCCACGGCGGCCGTGTGAACGGCCACGGAACGGCTCGGGAAACCCACCCCATAGAATGGTGTCTCTTATGAAGATTCTCGTCACCGGCGGCGCCGGGTTCATCGGTTCACAGTTCGTGCGGGCACTGCTCACCGGAGAGCTGCCCTCGGGCGAAGGCGCTGAGGTCACCGTCCTGGACAACCTCACCTACTCGGGGAACGAGGCGAACCTCGCCCCGGTGGCGGACAAGCCCGGCTACACCTTCGTGCAGGGCGACATCCGCGACTACGCGACCGTCGACGACGTGATGCGCGGGCAGGACGCGGTGGTGCACTTCGCCGCCGAGTCGCACGTCGACCGGTCGATCCTGGACTCCTCCCCGTTCGTGACGACGAACGTGCTCGGCACCCAGGTGCTGCTCGACGCCGCCAAGCGGCACGGCGTCGGCCGTTTCGTGCACGTCTCCACCGACGAGGTGTACGGCTCGATCGCCGAGGGCTCGTGGACCGAGGACTGGCCGCTCGCGCCGAACTCCCCGTACTCGGCGTCCAAGGCGGGCTCGGACCTGCTGGCGCTGTCGTACCACCGCACGCACGGCATGGACGTCGTCGTGACGCGCTGCTCCAACAACTACGGGCAGTACCACTTCCCCGAGAAGATGATCCCGCTGTTCACCACGAACCTGCTGGACGGGAAGAAGGTGCCGCTGTACGGCGAGGGCCTGAACATCCGCGACTGGCTGCACGTCTCGGACCACTGCCGGGGCATCGAGATGGTGCTGCGCGGCGGCCGGGCCGGTGAGGTCTACCACATCGGCGGCGGCACCGAGGTCACCAACAAGGAGCTGACCGGGCTGCTGCTCGACGCCTGCGGCGCGGGCTGGGACATGGTCGAGCACGTCGAGGACCGCAAGGGCCACGACCTGCGCTACTCGCTCTCCATCGCCAAGATCCAGGAGGAGCTGGGCTACACCCCGCAGGTCTCCTTCGAGCAGGGTCTCGCCGACACCGTGCGCTGGTACCGCGAGAACCGCGCCTGGTGGGAGCCGCTGAAGGCCAAGGCGGCGCTGGCCTGATGGGCACCGCACAGACCCGCTGGCTGATCACCGGCGCGGCCGGCATGCTCGGCCGCGAGCTCGCCGACGTGCTGGCCGAGGCGGGCGCGGACGTCACCGCGCTCACCCGCAAGGACCTCGACATCACCGACGCCGAGGCGGTCCGCGCGGCCGTCGCCGGTCACGACGTGGTCGTCAACGCCGCCGCCTGGACCGATGTCGACGGCGCCGAGGCCGAGGAGGCCGCGGCCACCCGGATCAACGGCGACGGGCCGCGCGTCCTCGCCGCGGCCTGCGCCTCCTCCGGCGCGGTGCTGCTCCAGGTGTCGACCGACTACGTCTTCCCGGGCGACGCCACCGAGCCGTACCGGCACGACGCCCCCACCTCCCCGATCAACGCCTACGGCCGGAGCAAGCTCTCCGGCGAGCAGGCCGTCCTGGAGCTGCTCCCGGAGCGCGGTTACGTGATCCGCACGGCGTGGCTGTACGGGGCGCACGGCCGGAACTTCGTGTCGACCATGCTGGGCCTGGCCGGGCAGCGCGAGACCGTCGACGTGGTCGACGACCAGCGCGGCCAGCCGACCTGGACCCGGGCGCTCGCCCGGCAGCTGCGCGACCTCGGCGAGGCGGCCCTCGCGGGCCGGGCCCCGGCAGGCGTCTACCACGGCACGGCCACGGAGACGGCGACCTGGTTCGACCTGGCGCGGGCGGCCTTCGAGCTGACCGGCCTGGATCCGGAACGGGTGCGCCCGACCACGTCCGAGAAGTTCGTACGTCCGGCCCGCCGGCCCTCGTACAGCGTGCTCGCCCACGAGCGCTGGGCCGACGCGGGCGTCGCGCCCCAGCCGCACTGGCGCGAGCAGCTGACCGAGGCGCTGCGGACCATGGCACCGAACGGGTCCGGCGCGTGACCCTGCTCGACCGCATCACCACCGCGCTGCCGCGCGGCACCGCCTTCGTCGGCATCGGCACGGCGCTGCTCGGCGGCGCGAACTACGTCCATCTCGCGGCGGCGGGCCACTCGCTCTCCGTCGACGACATGGCGAGTTTCTCCGTCCTGTGGACGATCGTCGCCTCCATCGGGCTGGGCCTGTTCTTCCCGGTCGAGCAGGAGATCACCCGGCTGGTCGCCGCCCGGGTGGTCGCCGGCGACGGCGCCCTGCCCGTGTTGCGGCGCGGGGCGACGCTCGCCTTCGGGCTGCTGGCGCTGGTGCTGGTGCCGCTGGTGGCGTTCGCGGGACCGCTCGCGGACGTGATCTTCCACGGCGACCGGAGCCTGGTGGCGGCGCTCGGTGGCGCCTTCGCGGCGCTGGCCTGCTCCTATGTCACCCGTGGTGTGCTCGCCGGCCTCGGCCGGTTCGGCGCGTACGGACTCCAGTTGGGCCTGGACGGCCTGCTGCGGATCGTGCTGTCGGTGGCCCTGGCGCTGGCCGGGGTGACCGACGCGTTCGTCTTCGCCGCCGTGATGACGGTGGCGCCGCTGATCGCGGTCCTGGTCACCCTGCCGCCGGTGCTGCGCGGGGCGCGGCCGGGTTCCACGGCACAGTGGGGGGCGCTCGTCGAGCACCTGGGACTGCTGATCGGCTCGACGCTGCTCGCGCAGGTGCTCGTCAACATCGCGGTGATCAGCACCAAGCTGATCGCGACGGACGACAGCGCCCTGGTGGCCGCGCTGCTGTCGGCGCTGGTCCTGGCGCGGGTGCCGCTGTTCGCCTTCGGCGCCTTCCAGGCCTCGCTGCTCGCGGGTCTGTCGACGGCCCAGGCCGAGGGCGACACGGCGGGCTACCGGCGCATGCTGCTGCGGGCCTGCGGGATCACGGCGGGACTGGGCGCGGTCTTCGGGGTCGGCGCGGTGGCGCTGGGTCCCGAGCTGCTGCCGATCCTCTTCGGCTCGCCGGACGTGCTGGGGCCGGTGGACTTCATGTGGCTGGCGCTCGGCACGGTGCTCTACATGCTGGCGATGATCCTGGGCCAGGCGCTGCTCACCAGTGGCGCGGCGCGCCTTCAACTGGGCACCTGGGTGGTCGGTACCGTGTTCCTGGCGGCGGTCACTCTCAGTCCCCTGGAGCTGCGCAGCAGGGTCGAAATCGCCTACGCTGTGGGGTCGCTCGCCGTGGTCACCTGCATGACGCTCGTTCTTCGCACTCGTGTAGGCTACCGTTCGGTGCACTCATAGGAATGATCACCATTCCGTCACTCTCCGTGACCATAGCGGCGGACAGTGGACTGCAATTCGGTGGCTCCTTCGCCAGCCGCCCAATCTTGGAAGAGTAGACAGGGCCTTTCCATGAGTCGTCCGATACACCGGAGCCTGGCGTGAAGTTGTGGATGCTGACTTCGGTCACCGGAGTCTTTCTCGTCGCGTGCATCGTGGAGCTGTTGCGTCGTCGCAAGCTCAAGGAGAAGTACGCGTTCCTCTGGGTCCTGACCGGACTGGTGATCATCCCGCTCGGCTTCTTCCCGAGCGGCCTCGACTCGGTCGCGCGCACGGTCGGCGTCCGTTCGGGCGTCAGTCTGCTCCTCTTCCTCAGCGTGGCGTTCCTCTTCATCGTCTGCCTGCAGCTGAGCTGGGAGGTGGGTCACCTCGAAGAGGAGGGCCGCACCCTTTCGGAGGAGGTGGCCCTCCTCCGCATCGACGTACAGGAGCTGCGGGCGCAGGCCGCCGAGCAGGCGCAGACGGGTGAGACGGCCGGCCAGGCCGGCCAGGGGGGCCTCAAGTGATCGACGGCAAGCGCGTACTGATCATCATGCCCGCGTGGAACGAGTCCGAGGGCGTCGCCGACGTCATCAAGGAGGTCCACACCACGCTTCCGGGTGTCGACGTCCTCGTCGTGGACGACGGCTCGGCCGACGGCACCAGCCGGGTGGCCCGCGAAGCCGGCGCGACCGTGATGACCCTCCCGTACAACCTCGGCGTGGGCGGCGCGATGCGCGCCGGCTACCGCTACGCGTACGACCGCGACTACGACGTCGCCATCCAGGTCGACGCCGACGGACAGCACGACCCGCGCAACGTCCCCGAGCTGCTCGCCCGCCTCGACGCCGGCGCCGACCTCGTGATGGGCGCCCGCTTCGCCGGCACCGGTGACTACGAGACCCGCGGCCCCCGCAAGTGGGCCATGGTCGTGCTCGCCTTCTGGCTGTCGAAGATGGCGAAGACCAAGCTGACCGACGTCACGTCCGGCTTCCGCGCCTCCAACCGCGACCTGATCGACGTCTTCGCGCACTGGTACCCGGTCGAATACCTGGGCGACACGGTCGAGTCCACGATCGCCGTGGTCCGGGCCGGCTACCGCGTCGAGCAGGTGCCCGTGGCCATGCGCCCGCGCACCACCGGCACCCCCAGCCAGTCGCCCTGGAAGGCCACGCTCTACCTGGGCCGCATCGGCATGATCCTGCTGCTCGCGCTCAGCCGCCGCTCCGAGCTCGGCCCCAAGCGGAAGGCCAAGTGACCGCGGTGCAGACCCTCGACATCATGCTGCCGCACTACGGTGACACCGCCCTGATGCAGGCCGCGGTGCGCAGCGTGCTGGAGCAGACCGACAAGGACTGGCGGCTGACCGTCGTCGACGACGGCAGGGAGCCCGGCGTCCCCGAGTGGTTCGCCTCCCTCGGCGACGACCGGGTCCGCTACATGCGCAACGAGCAGAACCTCGGCATCACCAAGAACTTCCGCAAGTGCGTGGAGCTGGTGGAGTCCACCCACTTCACCATGCTCGGCAGCGACGACCTGCTGCTGCCGAACTACGTCGCGACCATGCGCGCCGCGATCGCGGCCGTACCCGGCGCGGTGATCTACCAGCCGGGCGTCGAGGTCATCGACGAGCACGGCATGCCGTCCAGCACGCTCGGCGACGAGGTGAAGAAGCGGCTCTACGCGCCGAAGGACACCGGACGCCGCCTGGTGCTGTCCGGCGAGCCGCTGGCCGCGAACCTGCTGGGCGGGAACTGGCTGTACTTCCCCTCGATCGTGTGGCGCGCGGACGCGGTCAAGGAGATCAGCTTCCGTGAGGACCTGTCAGTCATCCAGGACCTGGCGCTGATCATCGAGCTGATCCGGCGCGGCGGGAAGCTGGTCGTCGAGCCCACCACCACCTTCCGCTACCGGCGCCACTCGGGCAGCCTGTCCTCCTCCGAGGCGGTCTCCGGCGCCCGCTTCGGCGAGGCGGTCCGCTTCTTCAACGAAGTGGCCGACGAACTCGACCAGCACGGCTGGCCCAAGGCCGCCCGCGCCGCGCGTCGACATCTGTCCATGCGACTGCACGCGCTGACCATGGTCCCCGGGGCGCTGCGCCACGGACAGTCGAAGACCATACGAACCCTCCTCGGCTACGCCCTGTCGACGAGCCGACGCTGACCCGGCGGCCACGCCCCCTGTCTCCCACGTCAGATTCCACGGTATTGAGATGACTCAGACGCAAACCTCCTCCGGCTCCGAAGCCCCCCTCTTCAGCATCATCGTTCCCACGTACAAGGTGCAGGCGTTCCTGCGGGACTGCCTGGACTCGGTCCTCGAACAGTCCTTCCAGGACTACGAGCTCCTCGTCGTCAACGACTGCTCGCCGGACGGTTGCGGTGCGATCATCGACGACTACGCCAAGGCCGACCCGCGGGTCGTACCGATGCACCTGGAGCAGAACGTCGGCCTCGGCCGGGCCCGCAACGCCGGCATGGCCCGCGCCAAGGGCACGTACCTGCTCTTCCTCGACAGCGACGACACGATGCTGCCCGGCTCGCTCCAGGCCATCGCCCGCCGCATCGCCGAGACCGGTGACCCGGACCTCGTCGTCTTCGACTACTCCCGCACCCACTGGGACGGCCGCGTCACGCCGAACGCCCGCGCCGACGTGCTGGCCGAGGCCGCGAAGCACGGCACCTTCGCGCTGAAGGACCAGCCGGAGCTGCTCAACCTGCTCCAGGTCGCGTGGAACAAGGCGTACCGCCGGGACTTCATCGAGCAGTGGGGCTTCGAGTACCCGTCGGGCTACTACGAGGACACCCCCTGGACCTACCCGGTCATGATCGCCGCGGAGACCATCTCCGTCCTCGACCGCGTCTGCGTCTACTACCGCCAGCGGCGCCAGGGCAGCATCCTGCACAGCACCAGCCGCAAGCACTTCGACGTGTTCGACCAGTACGAGCTGGTCTTCAAGTTCCTCGCCGACAACCCGCAGTTCGACGAGTACCGGGGCGCCCTGTACGACCGGATGATCAACCACTTCCGCGTCGTCGACGTCTCCCCCGGCCGCCTCCCGGACGACGCGCGCGACGAGTTCCGGCAGCGCTGGGCCGAGGTCGACGCCCGGCTCCGACCGCAGGGCCACGTCGCGCCGAAACAGAAGGCCCAGCGGCTCAAGGGCCGGCAGTTGTCGACGGCCCGCAAGGCGGTCCGCGCCCTGCGGAACAAGAAGTCCGTGCCGGCCAAGCTGAAGAAGAAGCTGCGCAAGCGGCTGCTCCAGGGTTACTACCGCACCCAGCGGATGCTCCCGATCCAGCAGGACGTCGCCGTGTTCGCGGCGTACTGGAACGGCTCGTACTCCTGCAACCCGGCGGCCATCCACGAGAAGATGAAGGAACTGGCCCCCGGCATGAAGGCGGTGTGGGTCCTCAAGAACGAGGCCACCAGCCGTCCGCCGAAGGGCGTCCCGACCGTCCACCCCGGCTCGCTCGGGTTCTGGAAGGCCATGGCGCGCGGCAAGTACTTCGTCAACAACGTCAACTTCCCGCCGTCCATCGTCAAGCGCCCCGGTCAGGTCCACCTCCAGACCCACCACGGCACCCCGCTCAAGCGCATGGGCGTCGACCTGGCGGAGTACCCGGTCGGCCGCCGCGGCATGAACCTGGTCCGGCTGATGGACCGGGTGGACCGCTGGGACTACAGCCTCACGTCCAACAGCTTCTCCACCGCCGCCTGGGACCGCGCCTACCCGTCGTACTACGAGCCGCTGGAGTACGGCTACCCGCGCAACGACCAGCTCGTGAACGCGACGGCGGCGGACGTGGCCGCGGCGCGCAAGAAGCTCGGCGTGGCCGAGGTCACCAAGGTGATCCTCTACACGCCGACGCACCGCGACTACCACGACGCGCCCAGGCAGATGCTGGACCTGGAGAGGTTCGCCGAGACCCTCGGCTCCGGCTTCACCGTCATGGTGCGCGCGCACTACTTCTACGACCAGAGCCTGCTGGCCTCCGGTTCGAGCGGCAGCGCGCGGCTCGTCGACGTCAGCTCGCACCCCTCGGTCGAGGAGCTGTACCTGGCCGCGGACTGCCTGCTCACGGACTACTCGTCGGTGATGTTCGACTACGCCAACCTCGACCGTCCGGTCGTCATCTACGCGAACGACTGGGAGGTGTACCGCACCACCCGCGGCACCTACTTCGACATCACCGTCGACTCCCCCGGTCTGACCGTGCAGACCGAGGAGGAGCTGACCGAGGTCTTCACCTCCGGCCGCTGGAACGGCGCCGAATCGGATGCCAACCGGGCCGCCTTCCGCCGGACCTTCTGCGAGTTCGACGACGGCCGGGCCGCGGAGCGCGTGGTCCGCAAGGTGTTCCTCGGCCAGGACGAGGTGCCGCCGGTGCTGCCGCTCGACCAGCGGCCCGTGCCGCCGCGCCCGGGGCAGCAGCCGCTGTCCGAGGTGGCACGGCCGCGCGACCGAGAGACCGTCTCCACCGACTAGCCTCTCCTCGAACGAGCCGAAACGTCCGTCTTCGACCAGCCCAGCGGAGCCGAGTTGAAACTCCCGCGCAACGCCATTCTCAGCAAGCAGTGGAATCGAATCCCTGAGAAACGCAGACTGCCCCTCGCGGTCTACGCGACGACCCAGATCCTCTTCCTGCTGTGGTGGGCGGCGTTCTTCCCAGGAGCGCTGAGCTACGACTCGATCACCTACATCTGGCACGTCACCACCGGGCCGTGGGAGTCCAACCACTCGGTGGTCTACGACTCCCTGGTGTGGCTGACCCTCAACCTCACCGGTGACCTGTGGCTGCTGACGCTGGCACAGATCATCGCGATGTCGGCGGTGCTCGCCTACTGCTCCGGCACCCTGCGCGAGTGGGGCGTCCGGCAGCGGTGGGCGGCCATCGCCGCGTCGGTGCCGGCACTGGCTCCGCCGACGGCCGTCTTCGTCATCTTCGTGTGGAAGGACGTGCCGTACGTCATCGGCGCGATCCTCGCCTTCGGCGCGGCGGGCCGGCTCGCGGCCCGGCGGGCCGCCGGGCGGCAGGCCGTCCGTGACCGGTACTTCTACCGCACGGTCGGGCTGCTCTTCCTGGGCTTCCTGATGCTGGCGGTGTTCCGCAACAACGGCCTGCTCGTCGCCGTCGTCGCCGCGCCGATCCTGCTGATCGCGCTGCCGTCGATGCGGCGCTGGGTGCTCGCGGCGACGGCCGTGCCGGTCGCCGTCATGGTGATGCTGTCCACCGTGATCTACCCGGCGTCCGGCATCAAGACCCCGCCGAAGGACGCGGTGTACGCCTTCTTCTACGCGGACATCGCCGTCGCCTACGGTCAGCACCCCGGCTACTTCACCAAGGAGGACACGGCGCTGATGGCCTCCATCGCGCCGCTGTCCCACTGGAAGGGCCGCGCGGCCAACTGCTACAACGCCGACTGGGCGATGGAATCGCCGCCGATGAACCGGCCGCTCGCGGCCAAGCGCAACGACGAGCTCATGGCGCTGTGGAAGCGGGTCCTGAACCGGACCCCGGACCTGGTCATCGGCGCGCGGGTGTGCCGGGCGCACATCGCCTGGGCGATCTTCCCCGGCCCCAAGGAGCTGCGGGCGAACACGCTGCTGAGCGACCCGAAGACGTCGAAGACGCTGTTCACGTACCTCAACAACAACAAGGACATCCAGCAGAGCCCGTACCGCCCGAAGCTGAAGATCCGCCCGCTGTCGGAGCCGCTGCACAGTCTCGCGGACTTCTCGTGGCGCGCTTCCAAGGTGCCGCAGATGCAGTGGCTGTTCTTCCGCGGGGCGATCTGGTGCTACCTCACGTACCTGATCGTGCTGCTGTTCCGCCGCCGCACCAAGCTCAAGGGCACGCTGGCGCTGCTTTCGGTCACGCTCGGCCTCCAGCTGACGGTCCTCGCGGCGAACCCGGCCCCGCTGTGGCGCTACATGATCGGCCCGATCTTCATCGGCATCCTGATGCTCCCGCTGTGGCGCGCCAAGCCCCGCTTCGACGCGGCGGACGCCTCCGGGACCCTGGAGGCCAAGAAGTCCAAGCAGCCCAAGGACGCCAAGGACTCCGGTCAGCAGGACCCTGACCCGGAGCCCGAACCGGCCCAGGTCGCCTGACGCACGACAAAGGGCCTGTGCTCCCCTCGCGAGGGGAGCACAGGCCCTTTGTCGTGCGCCCGCGGATCGCTCCGGACGGCTGCGCCGGACTCCGTCCGACGGTCCCGGCGACCGCCGTGCGGTGCTAGAACGCCTCGAACTCGTCGAACTCGCGCTGCGCGTCGTCCTTCTCCGCCTGGCGCTCCTTACGGCGCTGCGTGGCCGGGCGGGGCGCGTCGAAGCGGTGGTCCTCGCCTCGGCGGCCGAGCATTTCGGCGCCGGCCATCATGGTGGGCTCCCAGTCGAAGACGACGGAGTTCTCGTCGGAGCCGATCGCGACGCCGTCGCCGGCGCGGGCGCCGGCCTTCATGAGTTCGTCCTCGACGCCGAGGCGGTTGAGGCGGTCGGCGAGGTAGCCGACGGCCTCGTCGTTGTTGAAGTCGGTCTGGCGGACCCAGCGCTCGGGCTTCTCGCCGCGCACGCGGTAGACGTCCTCGTGCTCGTCGTAGGTGACGCTGAAGCCGGCGTCGTCGACCGCCTTCGGGCGGATGACGACACGGGTCGCCTCCTCCTTCGGCTTCGAGGCGCGCGCCTGCGCGACGATCTCGGCGAGGGCGAAGGAGAGCTCCTTCAGGCCCGTGCGGGCGACCGCGGAGACCTCGAAGACTCGGTAGCCGCGCTCCTCCAGGTCCGGGCGGATCATGTCCGCGAGGTCCTGGCCGTCCGGGATGTCGATCTTGTTGAGGACGACGATGCGCGGACGGTCGTCGAGGCCGCCGTACTGCTTCAGCTCCTCCTCGATGACGTCGAGGTCGGTGACCGGGTCGCGCTCGGACTCCAGCGTCGCCGTGTCCAGGACGTGCACGAGCACCGAGCAGCGCTCGACGTGGCGCAGGAACTCCAGGCCCAGGCCGCGGCCCTGGCTGGCGCCCGGGATGAGGCCGGGGACGTCGGCGATGGTGTAGACGGTCGAGCCGGCCGTGACCACGCCGAGGTTCGGGACGAGCGTCGTGAAGGGGTAGTCCGCGATCTTCGGCTTGGCCGCCGAGAGGACGGAGATCAGCGAGGACTTGCCGGCGCTCGGGTAGCCGACGAGCGCCACGTCGGCGACGGTCTTGAGCTCCAGGACGATGTCCTGGAGGTCGCCGGGCTCGCCGAGCAGCGCGAAGCCGGGCGCCTTGCGCCGCGCCGAGGACAGCGCCGCGTTGCCGAGGCCGCCGCGGCCGCCCTGCGCGGCGACGTACGTGGTGCCCTGGCCGACCAGGTCCGCGAGCACGTTGCCCCGCTTGTCGAGGACGACGGTGCCGTCGGGGACGGTGAGGACCAGGTCCTGGCCGTCCTTGCCGGCCCGGTTCCCGCCCTCGCCGGGCTTGCCGTTGGTCGCCTTGCGGTGCGGCGAGTGGTGGTACTCGAGGAGCGTCGTGACGGACTGGTCGACGACCAGCATCACGTCACCGCCACGGCCGCCGTTGCCGCCGTCGGGGCCGCCGAGCGGCTTGAACTTCTCCCGGTGAACGGAGGCGCAGCCGTGGCCTCCGTTACCCGCGGCGACGTGCAGCTCGACGCGGTCCACGAAGGTGGTCATGGTTGTGCCTCCAGAAAGCTATGTGTCGGAATGTCTATCTAGTAACACGCGAAAGGCGGACCCGCTTCCCGACCGGGAAGTGAGGTCCGCCTCCGCAAAGTTTCCGATCAGGCGACCGGAACGATGTTCACGACCTTGCGGCCGTGGTGGGTGCCGAACTGCACCGCACCGGCCTGCAGGGCGAACAGCGTGTCGTCGCCGCCACGGCCGACGCCCGCGCCCGGGTGGAAGTGGGTGCCGCGCTGGCGGACCAGGATCTCACCCGCGTTGACGACCTGACCGCCGAAGCGCTTCACGCCGAGCCGCTGGGCGTTGGAGTCGCGACCGTTCCGGGTGGACGATGCGCCCTTCTTGTGTGCCATTGCTCAGTCCCTCTTTACTTCGCGGCCGTCGGGATGGACGTGACCTTGATCGCCGTGTACTGCTGACGGTGACCCTGGCGACGGCGGTAGCCGGTCTTGTTCTTGTAGCGCAGGATGTCGATCTTGGCGCCCTTGGTGTGGTCCACGACCTCGGCCTGGACCTTGATGCCCGCCAGGACCCACGGGTCGCTGGTCACGGCGTCGCCGTCGACAACGAGCAGGGTCGAGAGCTCGACCGTGTCGCCAGCCTTGGCGGTGGAAATCTTGTCAACCTCAACGATGTCGCCGACAGCAACCTTGTGCTGGCGACCACCGCTGCGCACGATGGCGTACACGCGGATCTCTCTCTCACTCGGTAATCGGGGCCTCTGACGCCAGCCGCCCACGCGCGGGCCGATGGCCCGCTGCGATCCGGAATCGGACGAGCGGCCTCTCCCGGCGAGCCGGGAGGGAGGTGCTCAGAGGATGCGGCATGTCAGTCGACACGCCGACGGTCTAGGTTACGGGCGGCTCCCGTAGGGGGTCAAATCCCGGCGGTCGCGTCCGTCTCGGCCACGAAGCCCTTCAGCCAGGCACGGAAGTCCGGGCCCAGGTCCTCGCGCTCGCAGGCCAGGCGCACGATGGCGCGCAGGTAGTCGCCGCGGTCACCGGTGTCGTAGCGGCGGCCCTTGAAGACGACGCCGTGCACCGGGCCGCCGAGTTCCGCGTCGACCGCCATCTTCTGCAGGGCGTCGGTGAGCTGGATCTCGCCGCCGCGGCCCGGCTCGGTCCCGCGCAGCACGTCGAAGACGGCCGGGTCGAGGACGTAACGGCCGATGATCGCGAGGTTGCTGGGCGCCTCGGCGGTGTCCGGCTTCTCGACGAGACCGGTGATGCGGACGACGTCGGCGTCACCGGTCGGGTCGACGGCGGCGCAGCCGTACAGGTGGATCTGCGACGGGTCGACCTCCATCAGCGCGACGACGCTGCCGCCGTGCTCGCCGAGGACCTCCAGCATGCGGGCGAGCAGCGGGTCGCGCGGGTCGATCAGGTCGTCGCCGAGCAGGACCGCGAAGGGCTCGTCGCCGACGTGCGGGGCGGCGCACAGCACGGCGTGGCCGAGGCCCCGCGGGTCGCCCTGGCGCACGTAGTGCATGGTGGCGAGCTCGCTGGACTCCTGGACCCTCGCGAGGCGCTCGTCGTCACCCTTGCGGGTGAGCGCCTCCTCCAGCTCGTAGTTGCGGTCGAAGTGGTCCTCGAGCGGACGCTTGTTACGGCCGGTGATCATCAGGACGTCGGAAAGCCCTGCCGAGACCGCCTCCTCCACGACGTACTGGATGGCCGGCTTGTCGACGACCGGCAGCATCTCCTTCGGCGTCGCCTTCGTGGCGGGAAGGAAGCGCGTTCCGAGACCGGCGGCGGGGATGACGGCCTTGCGTACGCGGGGAGCGGGGGTGTTGTTCATCCGGTGGGTTTCCTGGTTCCGATCGGGGGCAATGCCGTGTGGACCGTCCTCCGGGGGGAGGGACGGTCCACACGGTTCGCGGCATGGACTCGATCGAGTCAGTCCTGCGCGGGGGCGGCGGTCTTCTCGGCTGCCTTCTTCACGGCCTTCTTCGCGGTCGTGGTCTTCTTCGCCGCGGTCTTCTTGGCCGCCGTCTTCTTGGTGGCGGCCTTCTTCGCGGTGGCCTTCTTGGCGGTCTTGCGGACCGCCTTCTTGGCCGGGGCGGCCTCCTCGGCGACCGGCTCGGCCGCCTCCGCGACCGGCTCGACGGCCTCGGCGGGAGCCGTCGAAGGCACGACGACCACAGCGGCCTCCTCGGCACCGGACGGCGAACCGGCCGGGGCGGTGACCTTGCGGACCACCCGGCGGCGCGCCCGCGGCGGGGCGGCCACGGGGGCCTCCTCCACGACCGGCTCCACGACCGGCTCGGCGACCGGCTCTGCAGCGGCCGGGGCCTCCACCGCAGCCTCCTCGGTCACGACGGCCGGCTCGGCGACCTGCCCGGCGACGGCCTCGGGGGCCGGGGCCGAGACCTTGCGGGTGGCGCGACGGCGGGTACGAGGCGCCGGGGCGGCCTCCTCGACGACGGGCGCGGCGGCCGGCTCGGGCGCGGCGACGGGCTCCTCGGCCTTCGGCTCCGGGACGACGACCTCGTAGGTCTCCGTCTCGGTGACGACCGGCGAGGACACCGGCGCCGAGACCCGGCGGGTCGCCCGGCGACGGCCACGGCCGCGCGTGGCGGCCGCCTCGGCCTCCGCGGCGCTGCCGTACAGCTCCTCGTCCGCGCCGATCGGCTCGGGCAGCGCCACCGGGGCGGCCAGCTCGGCCGCGACCTCGGCCGCGGTCTCGACGTGCTCGGCCTCGGCCGGGGCCTCGACCTCGTGCGCGGCCTCGTGGACGTGCTCGTGCTCGCCGCCGCGGCCGCGCTTCTTCGAGCGCTTGCCGCCGCCACCGCCGCCGTGCGCGGCCGGCTGCTCCATGTGGACGATCACACCGCGGCCGTTGCAGTGGACACAGGTCTCCGAGAAGGACTCCAGGAGGCCCTGGCCGACCCGCTTGCGGGTCATCTGCACCAGGCCGAGCGAGGTGACCTCGGCCACCTGGTGCTTGGTCCGGTCCCGGCCCAGGCACTCCAGGAGGCGCCGGAGCACCAGGTCGCGGTTGGACTCCAGGACCATGTCGATGAAGTCGATGACGACGATGCCGCCGAGGTCGCGCAGCCGCAGCTGGCGGACGATCTCCTCGGCCGCCTCCAGGTTGTTGCGGGTGACGGTCTCCTCGAGGTTGCCGCCCTGACCGGTGAACTTGCCGGTGTTGACGTCGATGACGACCATCGCCTCGGTCTTGTCGATCACCAGCGAACCGCCGGACGGCAGCCAGACCTTGCGGTCCAGGGCCTTCATCAGCTGCTCGTCGATCCGGTACGTGGCGAAGACGTCGACCTCGCTCGTCCACTTCGACAGGCGGTCGGCCAGGTCGGGCGCGACGTGCGAGACGTACCCGTGGATGGTCTCCCACGCGTCGTCGCCGCTGACGATGACCTTGGAGAAGTCCTCGTTGAAGATGTCGCGGACGACCCGGACGGTCATGTCCGGCTCGCCGTAGAGCAGGCTCGGCGCGGACGTCGAGATCTGCGCGGCCTTCTTCTGGATGTCGGCCCACTGCGCCTGCAGCCGCTCGACGTCACGGCGCAGCTCGTCCTCGCTCGCGCCCTCGGCGGCGGTGCGCACGATGACGCCCGCGTCCTCGGGGACGATCTTCTTGAGGATGGTCTTCAGACGGGCGCGCTCGGTGTCCGGGAGCTTGCGGCTGATGCCGGTCATCGAGCCCTCGGGCACGTACACCAGGTAGCGGCCGGGCAGCGAGACCTGGCTGGTCAGGCGGGCGCCCTTGTGGCCGATCGGGTCCTTGGTGACCTGCACCAGGACCGACTGGCCGGACTTCAGGGCGGCCTCGATGCGGCGCGGGCCGTTGCCCATGCCGAGCGCCTCGAAGTTGACCTCGCCGGCGTACAGGACGGCGTTGCGGCCCTTGCCGATGTCGACGAAGGCGGCCTCCATCGACGGCAGCACGTTCTGGACCTTGCCCAGGTACACGTTGCCGACGTACGAGGTGGCCTGCTCCTTGTTGACGTAGTGCTCGACGAGCACGTTGTCCTCGAGGACGCCGATCTGCGTGCGCTCACCGTTCTGGCGGACGACCATCACGCGCTCGACGGCCTCACGGCGGGCCAGGAACTCGGCCTCGGTGATGATCGGCACGCGGCGGCGGCCCTGCTCACGGCCCTCGCGGCGGCGCTGCTTCTTGGCCTCCAGGCGGGTCGAGCCCTTGATGGACTGGACCTCGTCGGACGGCTCGGCCTTCTCGCGGGCCGGACGCGGCTCACGGACCTTGACGACCGTGCGGACGCCGTCCTCCTCGGTCGCCTCGGCCTCGGCACCGCCCTCGCCGGTGCGGCGGCGACGGCGACGGCGACGGCGGGAGCTGCTGGAGCCGAACGCGGCGGCCTCGGCCTCCTCCTCGGCCTCCTCGTCCTCGGCGTGGAGCTCCTCGGCGGCCTCCTCGGCCTCCTCCGGCTCCTCGCCCTCCTCGGCCTCCGCCTCGGCGAGCTCGCCACGGCGACGGCGACGGCCGCCACGGCGGCGACGGCGGGACGGGCGCTCCTCGTACCCCTCGGTCTCGTCGGCCTCGGCCTCGACCTCGGTCTCCGCCTCGGGGGTGGACTCGACCTCCGGCTCCTCGGCGACGGTGGCCGGCACCGGCTCGACGGCGACGGGCTCGCCGCGGCGACGCCGGCGGCGGCGCGAGCCGCTCTCGGCGCGCTCGGCGGTCTCGACCGCCGGGGCGGCCGTCTCGGCCTGCTCCTCGACCTCCTCGATCTCCTCGATCTGCTCCTCGAGCTCCTGCTCGGCGGCCTCGCGGGCCACGGCGGCGGCCGCGGTCTCCGGGGTCTGGAACATCGGCTCGGCGAAGACCGGGGCCTGGAAGACGGCGACGGCCGGGCGGGCGGCACGGCGGGTGCGCGGCGCCTCGGGCTCGGCCTCGGCGGGGGTGAACTGCGGCGAGGTGGCGCGACGGCGGGTACGGCCGCGGGTGGCGGCCTGCTCGGCGGCGGCGACCTCGACGGCGTGCGAGGCGATCTCCTCGACGGTGTCCGCGGGCAGCGCCTCGCCGGACGTATCGGCGGCGATCTCCGCGGCGGCGTCCTGGCTCACGGCCGGGGCCTGCTCGGGCGCGGTGGCCTTACGGGTGGCACGGCGGCGCGTCCGCGGAGCCGGAGCGGCCTCCTCGACGACGGGCGGGACCTCTTCGGCAACCGGGGCCGCGGCCTCGGCGACGACCGGCTCCGGGGCCGGAGCGGCAACGGCGCGGGTCGCGCGACGGCGGGTACGCGGAGCCGGAGCGGCCTCCTCGACGACCTCGGCAGCCGGGGCCTCGGCCTCGGCGACGACCGGCTCCGGGGCCGGAGCGGCAGCGGCGCGGGTCGCGCGACGGCGGGTACGGGGGGCCGGAGCGGCCTCCTCGGCCACGGGCGCGACCTCTTCGGCGGCCGGAGCCTCGGCCTCGGCCTGGACCGGAGCGGGCGCGGTGGCCTTACGGGTGGCTCGGCGGCGGGTACGCGGGGCCGGAGCGGCCTCCTCGACGACCTCGGCGGCCGGGGCCGGAGCGGTCTCGACGACCTCGGAGGTCTCGGCGGCGGCCTCGGCCGTCACCGGCGGACCGGCCGGCCGGGAAGCGGCGCGGCGACGACGTCGCGGCGGCAGCTTGTCACCGGGTGCGTTGTTCTCGTGTTCTTCGTGCTGTTCGAGCATGCGGGCGGTTCTCCCGTCACGCCCCCGGGCGCCGCGTCCGGTTCCGGTCCGGCGGCACGTACGCGCGTCGAGCGCGGTGCCGCCGTCCGGGGCGCGGGCGCCGCACGGGAGCTGTATGTCTGGCTCGCCGGTTCCGTACGCCTTGTGCGGACGGCCTGGCGAAAGTCTCCTGGTCAGTGCGCTGCCCGACCCAGGTGGCTCCCGAGTACCAGGGCTGCGCTACGACGACCGCTCCCTACGCGGTACCGGCACCCGGCGCCGTCGCTGAGGCGGTCGCGGCGGCCGTGGATGAAGCGGCCGTGACTGCCTCGCGGTCGGGCGCGAGCGGGTCGGTCACCGTGCCGGACTCCTCGTCGAAGAGCCCCTGCGCCAGCCTGGTCACCGCAGCGGGGACCGGCGGCGCCAGGTCGGCCACAGCTCGGAGACCGGACAGGACGTCGTCGGGTCGCACGGCAGGTGTCACGTGCCGAACAACCAGCCGCAGTATCGCACAGGCGCTGTCCACCGGCCTATCACCCCGGGGATCGCCCTGGGCGGGGGCCGCGGCCAGCTCCACGACGGCACCGCGGGTGTCGAAGGTACGGATTCCGTTCTTCGTCTTGCGCTGTACTTCCACGGTCTCGGCCGCGAGAAACGCCTCGACGGCCTTGTTCGCGTCGTCGACGCTCACGCCGTCGAGCCGCAGCTCCCACACGGAGGCGGTGAGCCGGTCGGCGAGACCGGAGGTCCGGGCCTCGACGGCGTCGACGATGTCGAGGCCGGTCGGCATGGACTCGTCGAGCAGGGCCCGCAGGGTCTCCGGGTCGCGCTGCTCGGTGAGGGCGATCTCCAGGTACTCGGCCTCGGAGCCGGTGCCCGTCGGTGCGGCGTTCGCGTACGACACCTTGGGGTGGGGGGTGAAGCCGGCCGAGTACGCCATGGGCACCTCGGCACGGCGCAGCGCACGCTCGAAGGCGCGCTGGAAGTCACGGTGGCTGGTGAACCGGAGGCGGCCGCGCTTGGTGTAGCGCAGTCGGATGCGCTGCACCGCAGGTGCGGGCGGCGGGCCTTCGGGCTGTCGCTTGCCCAGTGGTTCTTCTCCTCGGTGCGGGGCGGGCGCGGGGACGCGCCGCCCTCGAAATGCGGTGTGTCCCGGGGGTCCCGCCCGGCTCACCCCCGCTCGTGCGGGGAGATCTCGGGTGCGGGCGCCGCGCCGGGGACGTTCGTTGTACTACCCAGAGTACGCGCCCGGGCCACCTCCGGTTCCCCGACCAGGGCCCGCCAGGCGTCACGGCGGGCCTGCCGGACCGTGTCCCGGGCGGACGCGAAGGCGGCCCGCGCGGACTTCCGGGCCTCGGCGGCGGCCCGGCGCGCCGGACCCCACACGGCGTCCCGCACCCAGTGCCCGACGGGAGTGCACACCTCGCGGTACGCCCAGACCAGCGGCCGCCGCACCAGATTCCGCCCGAGCCAGCCGATGGGCCGCACGACCAGATTCCGAGCCGCCCAGGCCACGGGCCGCACGACCAGGTTCCGAGCCGCCCAGACCAGACCCCGAACCACCCAGGCGACCGGCCGCACGACCAGGTTCCGAGCCGCCCAGACCAGACCCCGAACCACCCAGGCGACCGGCCGCACGACCAGGTTCCGGGCCAGCCAGGCGAGGCCGCGGCCGACCGCGCGGGAGACGAAGCCGGCGGCGCGCCAGCAGATCGCGAGGGCGTCGCGGACCTCCCGGGCGAGGGGGACCAGGACGCGCCGCCAGATCCAGCGGACGGGGACGACGACGCCGTACGTCACGAACGGGACGAGCAGATGGCGCCAGGGCCAGACGAAGAGAAGGGTGCCGAGCCCGACGGCGACGAGCACGAGGCCACGGCCGAGCCGGGTGAAGGCCCGTCCGAGCCCGCGGCCGAGCCCGGTGAACGCCCAGGCGAGCCCGCGCAGGACGTGCCCGGCCGCCCACGCGATGCCCCGGCCGATCCCCGTGAACGCCCAGGCCAGGGCCCGCCCCGAACGGGTGAGCAGCCGGCCGGTCGCACCTGCGACCGGGGCCAGGACCCAGCGGTGGAGCCAGGCGACCGGGGCGACCACCCCGTACCGCCAGAGGGCACCGCCGGCCGGGGCGAGCAGTTGCCGCCAGAGCCACCGGGCCGGGGCGGCGACCCCGTGACGGGCGACCGGCACGATCACGTACCGCCAGACCACGACGAAGGGCCAGGCCAGCGCCCTGCCCAGCCACGGGCCCGCCACCGCGAGCCCCCGCCCGATGCCGGTGACCACCCAAGCCAGCCCACGAACGATCCCGGCACACGCCCGGCCGAGCCCCCGCCCGGCCGTGGTGAACGCCCAGCCGAGCCCGCGCCCGAGGCCGCCGAATGCCCAGGCGAGGCCCCACCACACCCCGCCGAAGGCCCACATGCCCCCGCGCCGAATCGCCACCGCGATCCGGGCGACGCCCCGGCCCACCCGGGCCAGGGCGCGCCCCACCGGGCGGAACGCCCATGCCAGGACCCGCGTCGTCCCGTCCACCAGCCGTTCCAGACCGTCGCCGATCGCGCCGCCCAGCCACGCCAGGCCCCGCCCGACCGGGCGGACGACGGTGCGTTCGAGAAGGTGGCCGGCGGCCTTGAGGGCGTCCCAAGTCAGACGGACCGGGAGGACGAGGAGCAGCACGACGACGCGGACCGGGATGCGGATCAGCGCATGCGGGGCGGGCGCCGGAGGCGGTGCCGAGGTTTGCGTGCTCATGTCCGACAGGACGCCGACGGCCCGGCGGAGGGTTCACCCTCCGCCGGGCCGTCGCGACAGCGTTACACGCCTACTTGTTCACGACCGTCAGCGGCAGCAGCTTCTTGCCCGTCGGGCCGATCTGGATGTGCGTGTCCATCTGAGGACACACGCCACAATCGAAGCACGGCGTCCAGCGGCAGTCCTCGACCTCGGTCTCGTCGAGGGCGTCCTGCCAGTCCTCCCAGAGCCAGTCCTTGTCGAGGCCGGAGTCCAGGTGGTCCCAGGGCAGGACCTCCTCGTAAGTGCGCTCGCGCGTCGTGTACCAGGCGACGTCCACGCCGAAGTCGGGGAGCGTCTTCTCGGCGCACTGCATCCAGCGGTCGTACGAGAAGTACTCGCGCCAGCCGTCGAAGCGGCCGCCGTCCTCGTACACCGCGCGGATGACGGCGCCGACGCGGCGGTCGCCGCGGGAGAGCAGGCCCTCTACGATGCCGGGCTTGCCGTCGTGGTAGCGGAAGCCGATCGAGCGGCCGTACTTCTTGTCGCCGCGGATCTTGTCCCGGAGCTTGGCCAGGCGCTCGTCGGTCTCCTCGGCGGAGAGCTGCGGGGCCCACTGGAAGGGGGTGTGGGGCTTGGGCACGAAGCCGCCGATGGAGACCGTGCAGCGGATGTCGTTCTGGCCGGAGACCTTGCGGCCCTCGGCGATCACGTTCATCGCCATGTCGGCGATCTGCAGGACGTCCTCGTCCGTCTCCGTCGGCAGGCCGCACATGAAGTACAGCTTCACCTGGCGCCAGCCGTTGCCGTACGCGGTGGAGACGGTCCGGATCAGGTCCTCCTCCGAGACCATCTTGTTGATGACCTTGCGCATGCGCTCGGAGCCGCCCTCGGGGGCGAAGGTGAGACCGGAACGGCGCCCGTTGCGGGTCAGCTCGTTGGCGAGGTCGACGTTGAACGCGTCCACGCGGGTCGAGGGCAGGGAGAGGCCGACCTTGTCGTCCTCGTAGCGGTCGGCGAGGCCCTTGGCGATCTCGCCGATCTCCGTGTGGTCCGCGGAGGAGAGGGAGAGGAGGCCGACCTCCTCGAAGCCGGTCGCCTTCAGACCGCGGTCCACCATCTCGCCGATGCCGGTGATGCTTCGCTCCCGCACGGGGCGCGTGATCATGCCGGCCTGGCAGAAGCGGCAGCCGCGGGTGCAGCCGCGGAAGATCTCGACGGACATGCGCTCGTGGACGGTCTCCGCGAGCGGGACGAGCGGCTGCTTGGGGTAGGGCCACTCGTCGAGGTCCATGACGGTGTGCTTGGAGACGCGCCACGGCACACCGGACTTGTTGGGGACGACACGGCCGATGCGGCCGTCCGGCAGGTACTCGACGTCGTAGAACGCCGGCACGTAGACGCTGCCGGTCTTCGCGAGGCGGAAGAGGACCTCCTCGCGGCCGCCGGGCCGGCCCTCGGCCTTCCACTGGCGGATGATCTCGGTCATGTCGAGCACGGCCTGCTCGCCGTCGCCGATGATCGCCGCGTCGATGAAGTCAGCGATCGGCTCGGGGTTGAAGGCGGCGTGGCCGCCGGCGAGCACGATCGGGTGGTCGACGGTGCGGTCCTTCGACTCCAGCGGGATGCCCGCGAGGTCGAGGGCGGTGAGCATGTTGGTGTAGCCGAGCTCGGTGGAGAAGCTCAGGCCGAAGACGTCGAACGCGCCGACCGGGCGGTGGCTGTCCACGGTGAACTGCGGCACACCGTGCTCGCGCATCAGTTCTTCGAGGTCCGGCCACACGCTGTAGGTGCGCTCGGCCAGGACGCCCTCGCGCTCGTTCAGTACCTCGTAGAGGATCATGACGCCCTGGTTGGGCAGGCCGACCTCGTACGCGTCCGGGTACATCAGCGCCCAGCGGACGTCGGCGGACTCCCACGGCTTGACCGTGGAGTTCAGCTCTCCACCGACGTACTGAATCGGCTTCTGCACGTGCGGGAGCAGAGCTTCGAGCTGCGGGAAGACAGACTCGGCAGCAGACATCTCGAACCTTCGTGAGCTGGCAGGGGGGCGACTCTCAAGCGTACCCCGGTGCTCAGTGGCTCAGCGCCGCCCGGATTTCCGGGGCCGCGGCCCGCTTCCAGAGCGCGGGGAGCTCGCGCTCGCCTGCCTGGGCGGCGGCCTCCTCGCGGCCGTACAGAAGTCCCCAGGTGAAGGCGGTCTCGCCGGCCGCGTGGGCCTGGACGGCGATCTCGCGCAGCGCGACGCGGGCGACGACGCTGTCCTGGTGGTCGCCGAGCAGTGACTGGACGGCCTTGACGCGCTTGGCGAGCCGCTTCGCGGGTTTGCCGAGGGTGGGGCGGGCGGCGTCGGCGGCGTAGCGGGTGCGCTTGGCGGCCTTGCGGGCGGCGTGCAGGGCGAGGTCGCGCTCGTGGCCGGGGTCGAGCGCGAGGGCGTGCTCGACCCGGCCGGCGAGCCGGTCGAAGTCCTTGCGGACGGCGTGGGCGAGGACCTCGGGGGCGTCGTGGGCGGCCGCTTCGCGCAGGGGCGGGTCGGCGAGGAGCGCGGCGAGGGCGTCGAGGAGCGCCAGGTGGCGCGGGGAGTCCAGGGCGGCGAGGGCCCTCGCCCGGGCGTCCTCGGCGCGGCGGGCGCCGCGGGCGCGCAGCCGGGCGCGGACGGGGCCGAGGCGGAGGGTGTTCGGCAGCTCGTCGAGACGGGCGTTCAGGCGGGCGGTCAGCACTTCCTCGTCGCGGGCCGCGCCGAGCTCGCCGGCGAGCCACTTGAGCTCCTCGCCGACGCGGTCGGTGACCTCGCGGTCGAGGACCTTGCGGTACGACTTGAAGGCGCTGCGCAGCCTGCGGCAGGCGACCCGCATCTGGTGCACGGCGTCGGGCAGGTCGCGCCGGACGGCGGGGTCGAACGCGACGACGGCGTCGATCTGGTCCCGTACGTAGGCGAGGACGGCGTGCCCGGCGGTCCCGGGGGCTCCGCCCGCGTCCTCTCGTGCGGGCAGGGAGGCGCCCGTCTCCGCCAGGGCCCTGGCCAGCTTCGACGCCGACTCCGACGGGTGGATGCCGGCCTTCTTCAGGCGTTTCTCGACGGCGTCGAGGAGGGCCTCGTCGGCGCCGTCGGCGAGTTCGACCTCGATCTCGGTCCAGGCGGCCTCGCCCGTTCCGGTGAGGCGGTCGGCGTGGACGGTGTCGACGGAGAGTTCGGCGAGCGGGCGGCCGTCGAGGTCGAGCAGGTGGCGGACGTCGCGGCTGGAGCGGAGGCGGACGACGGGGACGACCGCGGCGCCGCGGACGCGGGAGCGCAGGAGCCCCGCCAGGGAGGCCGGGAGGGTCTCCGAGAGCGGGGCTCTGATCTCGTCGCGGATTCCGGAGGCGACGGGGAACTTGAGGTGCCAGCCCTCGTCCGCGCCGCCGGTGCGGCGGCGCAGCGTGAGGGCGTCGGCGGCGAGCCGCAGGTCCTCGGTGTCGTAGTAGACGGCGTCCAGTTCCATGACGCCCTCGTCCCGGACGGCGGCCACTCCCCCGGTGCCGACGAGGTCGGGCACCGCCGTCTGCTCCGTGGCCTCGTACTTGCGCTCGATCTCGCGTTTCGTCTCCGGCCGCTTCTCCTGCTGCTTCTCCTGCCGCTTCTCCGCCATGCAACGAATCTACGACCGGAGGACGGCGAGGGGGAGGCGAACTACGCCGTTGTCCGCACCCCGCCGTTGTCCGTACTACGCCGTTGCCGGCACTGCGCAGCCACCGGCACTACGCCGACATCGGCCGCTGCACCCTGATCGACTGCAGCAGGCCGATCGCCACCCACACCGCGAACATGGACGAGCCGCCGTACGACACGAACGGCAGCGGCAGGCCCGCCACCGGCATGATGCCGAGCGTCATGCCGATGTTCTCGAACGACTGGAACGCGAACCACGCGATGATGCCGGCCGCCACGATCGTGCCGTACAGCTCGCTCGTCTCCCGCGCTATCCGGCAGGCGCGCCACATGATGACGCCGAGCAGGAAGAGGATGAGGCCCGCGCCGACGAAGCCGAGTTCCTCGCCCGCGACCGTGAAGACGAAGTCGGTCTGCTGTTCGGGGACGAACTGGCCCGTGGTCTGGGAGCCCTTGAAGAGGCCGGCGCCGAGGAGGCCGCCGGAACCGATGGCGATACGGGCCTGGTTGGTGTTGTAGCCGACGCCGGCCGGGTCGAGGTCGGGGTTGGCGAAGGCGGCGAAGCGGTTGATCTGGTACTCGTCGAGCATGCCGAGCGCGGTGACGAGGACCGCGCCGAGGACGCCCGCGCCGATCAGGCCGAGCACCCAGCGGTTGGAGGCGCCGGAGGCGAGGAGCACGCCGAGCACGATGACCGCCATGACCATCACGGAGCCGAGGTCCGGCATCAGCATGACGATGCCCATGGGGAGGGCGGCGAGGCCGAGGGCCTTGGCGACGGTGCGGTGGTCGGGGTGGAGCTGGTCGCCGGCGTCGACCTTCGCGGCGAGCAGCATGGCCATCACCAGGATGATGGTGATCTTGACGAACTCGCTCGGCTGGAGCGAGAAGCCGCCGCCGATCACGATCCACGCGTGCGCGCCGTTGATGGTCGCGCCGAGCGGGGTGAGGACGGCGAGGATCAGCAGGATCGAGAGGCCGTAGAGGAAGGGCACGGCCCCGCGCAGGGTGCGGTGGCCGAGCCAGATCGTGCCGACCATCAGGGCGAGGCCGATGCCGGTGTTGAGGACGTGCCGGAACAGGAAGTAGTACGGGTCGCCCTGGTTGAGCTGGGTGCGGCCGCGGGTCGCGGACCACACGAGCAGCGAGCCGATGAGCGAGAGCGCGAGCGCCGAGAGCAGGATCGGCCAGTCGAGCCGGCGCAGCACCGAGTCGCGGGCGGTGAGCCTGGCGAGGGCGCCGCGCTCGGGTGCGTACCGCGAGACGGAGAAGCCGTGGGGTGCGGTCATCGGTCAGAGCCTCCCGCGGGTGGCGGGCGGGCCCGCGAGCTGTGGGTCGTCGTCCGGCTTCTTGGGGGGCGTGACGGGGTCGGTCGGCGGGGCCGGGGGCTGGGTGCCGCCGGGCTGGACGCCGTCGACCTGCTGCTTCGTCTCGTCGACCTTCTGCTCGTCGGGGTCGTACGGCTTGATCTTCGGCGCGTCGATCGACCCGTCCGCCTCGATCTTCGGCAGCGTCTGCTGGGGCTGCGGCAGCAGCGCCCGCTTCAGGTCCTGCTTGCCGGAGTCGTCGAGGCCGTACAGCGCGTCGTAGATGTTGCGCACGGCGGGGCCGGAGGCGCCGGAGCCCGTACCACCCTGGGAGATCGTCATGACGATCGCGTAGTCCTTGGTGTACGTGGCGAACCAGGAGGTCGTCTGCTTGCCGTAGACCTCGGCGGTACCCGTCTTGGCGTGCATCGGGATCTTGTCCTGCGGCCAGCCGACCTGGGCGAAGCGCCAGGCGGCCGTACCGCGGGTGGCGACTCCCGCGAGGGCTTCGTCTATCAAGTCGCGGGTGGCCTTGTTGAAGGGCAGCCGGCCGTGCGACTTGGGCTTGATCTCGGTGACCTTCTTGCCGTCGGCGCTGATGACGGCCTTGCCGACGGTGGGGTTCCACAGGGTGCCGCCGTTGGAGATGGCGGCGTAGATGGTGGCCATCTGGATGGGGGTGACGAGCGTGTCGCCCTGTCCGATGGAGTAGTTGACGGAGTCACCGGCGCGCATCAGGTTGCCTTCGAGGCAGTTCTCGTAGGAGAGCTGCTGGACGTAGGTGCCGCCCTTCTTGCCGTTCTTGCACCACCAGTCCTTGTTGTCCTCCCAGAACCGCTGCTTCCACTGGCGGTCGGGGACGCGGCCGGTGACCTCGTTGGGCAGGTCGATGCCGGTCTCGGCGCCGAGGCCGAACTGATGGGCCGTCTTGTAGAACCAGTCGCCCGGGTTCTTCTTCGGCTTCATCCCGCCGTCCTTGATCCACTGCTGGTGGGCGAGGGCGTAGAAGACGGTGTCGCAGGAGACTTCGAGGGCGCGGCCGAGGGAGATGGGGCCGTGGTTCTGCGACTCGAAGTTCTTGAAGACCTGGTTGCCGATGGAGTACGAGCTGGTGCAGGGGTAGCGGCCGTCGAAGTCGTAGCCCGCGTTGACGGCGGCGGCGGTCGAGACGACCTTGAAGATGGAGCCGGGCGCGGCCTGGCCCTGGATGGCCCGGTTGAGCAGCGGGAAGTTGGAGTTCTTGCCGGTGAGGGCCGCGTAGTCCTTGGCGGAGATGCCGCCGACCCAGGCGTTGGGGTCGTAGTCGGGCTGGGAGGCCATGGCGACGACGCGGCCGGTCTTGGCCTCCATGACGACGACGGCGCCGGCGTCGGCCTTGTAGTTCTCGTTGGTGTTCTTGTCGAAGGTCTTGCGGGCCTCGACCATCGCGTTGTGCAACTCCCATTCGGCGACCGCCTGGACGCGGGCGTCGATGGAGGTGACGACGTTGGCGCCGGGCTCGGCCGGGTCGCTCTTGGCCTGGCCGATGACGCGGCCGAGGTTGTCGACCTCGTAGCGGGTGACGCCGGCCTTGCCGCGCAGCTGCTTGTCGTAGGTGCGCTCCAGGCCGGAGCGGCCGACCTGGTCGGAGCGCAGGTACGGCGAGTCGGTGTCCTTGGCCTTCTCGATCTCCTGGTCGGTGACCGGCGAGAGGTAGCCGAGCACCTGGGAGGTGCGGGACTTGCCGGGGGCCGGGTAGCGGCGGACGGCGGCGGGTTCGGCGGTGATGCCGGGAAAGTCCTCGGCGCGCTCGCGGATCTGCAGGGCCTGCTGGGTGGTGGCCTTGTCGGTGACCGGGATCGGCTGGTAGGGCGAGCCGTTCCAGCAGGGCTTGGGCGTCTTGGAGTCGCAGAGCCGGATCTTGTTGACGACGTCCTGGGGCCGCATGCCGAGGACGTCGGCGAGCCGGGTGAGGACGGCCTTGCCGTCGTCCTTCATCTTCATCAGCTCGGTGCGCGAGGCGGAGACCACGAGCCGGGTCTCGTTGTCGGCGAGCGGGACGCCGCGGGCGTCGAGGATGGAGCCGCGCACGGCGGGCTGGACGACCTGCTGGACGTGGTTGTTCTTCGCCTCGTCGGTGTACTCCTTGCCGTTGCGGATCTGGAGGTACCAGAGGCGTCCGCCGAGGGTGAAGAGCAGGGAGAAGACGAGGACCTGGATGATCACGAGCCGGATCTGGACCCGGGGGGTCCGCCCGGTCTCGGGGATGTTGCTCATGCTGCCGCTGCCCCCTGGATCACAGTCGCTTGACTCCCTTGATGCGTCCGGCGCGCGCGGCGCGGTTCCGTGCGGCCTTGACGCGCAGGCCGCCGCGCTGGGTTCCGATCCTCAGGCCGGTGCCGGAGGAGAGCCAGCCGGAGGAGACGTCGGCGCCGCCCGCGCCTTCGGCGCCGGCCAGCGGGTCGTTCTCGGCGCGCCGGGCGACGGCCATGATGAGCGGCACAGTGAACGGCGCGAGGAGCAGGTCGTAGAGGGCCGCGGTGAACAGCAGGAAGCCGAGGCCGACATGGCGGGCGGCGGTGTCGCCGACGAGGGCGCCGACGCTCGCGTAGAGCAGGGTGGAGCCGAGGGCGGCGACGACGACCACGGTCATCGGGCCGCTGGCGGACTTGAGCCGGCCGTTGTCGGGACGGGCGAGGCCGCAGAGGTAGCCGACGACGCAGAGCACGAGGGCGTACCGTCCGGCGGCGTGGTCGGCGGGCGGGGCGAGGTCGGCGAGCAGGCCGGCGGTGAAGCCGACGAGGGCGCCGGTGACGTGCCCGTACACCAGGGCGAGGGCCACGACGGTGAGCAGGACGAGGTCGGGGACGGCGCCGGGGAGCTGGAGGCGGGCGAGGACGGAGACCTGGACGACGAGGGCGACGACGATCAGCGCGGCCGAGAGGAGGATGCGGTTGATCTTCATCGTGTCTCCCCCTGGTCCTGCTGCTGGTTCTGCTGGTCCCCCGGCTGCTGGGCCGCCCCGGGCTGCTGGGCACCACCGGGCTGCTCGCCGGGCTTCTGCTGTCCGTCCGGCGCGGTCGGCGTCGGAGTGACCGTCACGGTGACGGTGGGCGCGGGCTTGGGCTTCTGCGGCAGGACCATGTCGCGCGGGTCGGTGCGCGGGGCCTGGACGACGACGCCGACGATGTCGAGCTTGGTGAAGCCGACGAACGGGCGGACGTAGACGTTACGGGTCAGGCCGCCGCCGGACGGGTCGACGCGGACCACCTGGCCGACCGGCACGCCGGGCACGAAGGGCTTGTCGGCCTGCGAGCCGAAGGTGACGAGCCGGTCGCCGGGCTTGACCTTGGCCTTGCCGTTGAGGAGCTGGACGAGCAGCGGGCGGTCGCCCTGGCCGGTGGCGAAGCCGAGTTCGTCGGTCTTCTCCATCCGGGTGCCGACGGTGAAGTCGGGGTCGTTGGCGAGCAGCACGGTCGACGTGGAGGGGCCGACGGTGGTGACCCGGCCGACCAGTCCCGAGCCGTTGAGCACGGTCATGTCGCGCCGGATGCCGTCGCGGGCGCCGACGTCGATGGTGACGGTCCAGGAGAAGCCCTGGGCCGACCCTATGGCGATGACCTCGGCGCCCTTGATGCCGTACTGGCCGGCGCCGGCGGTCTTCAGCATGGCGTCGAGTTCGCGCAGCCGGCTGCGGTTGCGGTCGTCGCTGCCGAGCTTGGCCTTGAGGGCGGCGTTCTCCTGTTCGAGCGCGGCGATGCGGTTGTGCCGCTCGCCGGAGTCGCGAACGGCCCCTATGGCGTTGCCGATCGGGTCGACCGCCGAGGCGACTCCGTTCTCGACGGGACCGAAGACCGCGGCCGCGGCCTGTCGGGCACCGTCGACCGGCGACTCCTGGCCTCCTCGGATGTCCACCGTGATCAGTGCGAACGCGATGGCGATCAGCAGCACCAGGAGCAGCCGGCTCTCTCGTGTGTCCCTCACGTGCGGCGGCCGTGCCCTTCCTCAGTAAGACGGGATGTGACGGGTGATGAGGTTGATGAAGTCGGTGATGGAGTTGTACGTGGGTGCGGGGCGCCCCGGGCGGGCGCCCCGTCGGTCAGCGGCGCGGCTGGGCGTCGAGGACCTGCTGCAGCGCCTCGAACTCCTCGACGCACTTGCCGGAGCCGAGGGCCACGGAGTCCAGCGGGTCCTCGGCGATGTGGATCGGCATGCCCGTCTCGCGGCGCAGCCGCTCGTCGAGGCCGCGCAGCAGAGCGCCGCCACCCGTGAGAACGATGCCGCGGTCCATGACGTCACCGGAGAGCTCCGGCGGGCACTTGTCGAGGGTGGTCTTCACCGCGTCGACGATGGCGTTGACCGGTTCCTCGATGGCCTTGCGGACCTCGGCGGCGGAAATGACCACGGTCTTGGGCAGGCCGGAGACCAGGTCGCGGCCGCGGATCTCGGTGTGCTCGTCCTCGCCGAGGTCGTAGGCGGAGCCGATGGTGATCTTGATCTGCTCGGCGGTGCGCTCGCCGAGGAGGAGCGAGTACTCCTTCTTGACGTGCTGGATGATCGCGTTGTCGAGCTCGTCGCCGGCCACCCGGATGGACTGTGCCGTGACGATTCCGCCGAGGGAGATGACGGCCACCTCGGTGGTGCCGCCGCCGATGTCGACCACCATGTTGCCGGTGGCCTCGTGGACCGGGAGGCCCGAGCCGATGGCCGCGGCCATGGGCTCCTCGATGATGTGCACCTGACGGGCACCGGCCTGGGTGGACGCCTCGATGACGGCGCGGCGCTCGACGCCGGTGATGCCGGAGGGCACGCAGACGACGACCCGCGGGCGGGCCAGGTAGCGGCGCTTGTGGATCTTGAGGATGAAGTAGCGGAGCATCCGCTCCGTGATCTCGAAGTCGGCGATGACGCCGTCCTTCAGCGGGCGCACGGCGACGATGTTGCCGGGCGTCCGGCCGATCATCTTCTTCGCCTCGGCACCCACCGCGAGGATGCCACCGGTGTTGGTGTTGATCGCGACGACGGACGGCTCGTTCAGAACGATGCCTCGACCCCTGACGTACACCAGCGTGTTGGCGGTCCCGAGGTCGACAGCCATGTCACGGCCGATGAACGACATTGAGTTCCCCTTGTTTCCCATGAGGATGCGTCGGGCCTTCCCTAGCGGAGCGTTGACGGCTTCTCAGGTCGGCGAGGTGGTGGCTGAAGGTGGTACGGCGTGGAGTTTTCCATCGTAGTGCCGCCCACACGGATACCGCGCGGCGGACCGCCTCAGGCCACCTCTGTATAGGTGACGGAATGACGCGGCGATCCGTTCCCGGGATCGGCGTTCATATGCCTGGGGGCGACCGAATTCCTTCGGTCGCCCCCAGGTCATGACGCTGATCGGCTGACACCGGGTGACAACGGGTCAGACAGCGGCTCCGCCTCAGCCGAGACCGGGGAAGAAGATCTTCAGCTCGCGGGCCGACGACTCCTCGGAGTCCGAGGCGTGGATCAGGTTCTCGCGGACGATGGTGCCGAAGTCGCCGCGGATCGAACCCGGGGCGGCGGCGATCGGGTCGGTCGGGCCGGCCAGCGTGCGCAGGCCCTCGATGACCCGCTCGCCCTCGACGACGAGCGCGACGACCGGGCCGGACTGCATGAAGCCCATCAGCGGCTCGTAGAAGGGCTTGCCCTTGTGCTCGCCGTAGTGCTGCTCCAGCGTCGCCTGGTCCAGCTCGCGCATCTCCAGGGCCGTGATGGTCCAGCCCGCCTTGCGCTCGATACGGCCGATGATCTCGCCGATCAGACCACGGCGGACGGCGTCGGGCTTGAGCAGGACGAGCGATCGCTGGCTCACGGTGGAACTCCTTCAGACAACGGTGTGCGGGGCCCTACTGAATCTACAGGGCCCGCACCAGCCGTCATCACGCAGCGTCAGGCCCTGCGGAGCCCTGGTGGGCGGCCCAGCTCGCCTTGATGGCGTCGATCCTGCGCCCGTAGTGCACCGAGGCCCACCACAGCACGGCGAAGACCGCGCCGAGGAAGAACATGCTCGGCACGAAGAAGCCGCTGGCGATCAGCGCGATCTGCAGCGCCCAGCCGAGCTGCACGCCGCCCGGACGGGTGATCATCCCGCACAGCAGCACCGAGAGGACCATGGCGATCCCGCAGACCGTCCAGACCGTCGACATCGCCAGGGAGTCGTCCTTCATGGCGACGAGTCCGGCGAAGCCGATCACGAAGAACTCGCCGATCAGCGTCGAGGCGCAGAGCGTACGCACAGGATTCAGCCCCTCTTGAGCAGCAGCCGGGCGTCGCCGACCGTGAAGATCGAACCGGTGACGAGGACGCCCGCGCCGCCGAACTCGCCCTCCTCCTCGGCGAGCGTGATCGCTGCCTCCAGGGCGTCGTCGAGCCGCGGCTCGACCACGACCCGCTCCTCGCCGAAGACCTCGACCGCGAGCGCGGCGAGCTCGTCGACGTCGGTGGAGCGCGGGTTGGAGTTCGTGGTGATCACGACCTCGGCGAAGATCGGCTCGAAGGCCTCCAGCAGCCCGCGGGCGTCCTTGTCGGAGCTGGTCGCCACGACGCCGACGAGCCGGGAGAAGCCGAAGGACTCGGTGATGCCGTCGGCGGTGGCCCGGGCGCCGTGCGGGTTGTGCGCGGCGTCCAGGACGACCGTCGGGGACTTGCGCACGACCTCCAGGCGGCCCGGCGAGGCCACCTGGGCGAACGCCCGGCGGATCACGTCGATGTCGAGCGCGCGGGCGTGCTGCGCGCCGATGCCGAAGAACGCCTCGACGGCGGCGAGCGCCACCGCCGCGTTGTGCGCCTGGTGCGCCCCGTACAGCGGCAGGAACACCTCGGGGTACTCGCCGCCGAGGCCGCGCAGGGTCAGCAGCTGCCCGCCGACCGCGACCTCGCGCGAGACGACGCCGAACTCCATGCCCTCGCGGGCCACGGTGGCGTCGACGTCGACGGCCTTCTTCAGGAGCACCTGGGCCGCGTCCACGGGCTGCTGGGCGAGGATCACGGTCGCGCCCGGCTTGATGATCCCGGACTTCTCGCCGGCGATCTCGCCGGGCGTCTCGCCGAGCCGGTCCGTGTGGTCGAGGTCGATGGGGGTGACGACGGCGACGGAGGCGTCGATGACGTTCGTCGCGTCCCAGGTGCCGCCCATGCCGACCTCGACGACGGCCGCGTCGACCGGGGCGTCGGCGAAGGCCGCGTACGCCATTCCGGTGAGGACCTCGAAGAACGAGAGCCGGTACTCCTCGCGCTCGTCGACCAGCTCCACCATCGGCGCGATGTCCCGGTACGTCTCGACGAACCGCTCCGGGTCGATCGGGGCGCCGTCCAGGCTGATGCGCTCGGTGATGGTCTGCACGTGCGGCGAGGTGTAGCGGCCGGTGCGCAGGTCGAAGGCGCCGAGCAGGGACTCGATCATGCGGGCGGTGGAGGTCTTGCCGTTGGTGCCCGTGATGTGGATCGACGGGTACGCGCGCTGCGGCTCGCCCAGCACGTCCATCAGGGCCGCGATGCGCTTGACCGAGGGCTCCAGCTTGGTCTCGCCCCAGCGGGTGGACAGCTCGGTCTCGACGTCGCGCAGCGCCTTGTCGACCTCGGGGTCGGCGGGACGGCTCGGCACCGGGTCGCCCTGCGGCGGACCGGCCATGGCGCGCAGGGTGCGACTGCCGGCCTCGATCACCGCCAGGTCGGGGTCGCGGTCGGTTTCGGTGTCGACGATGTCGTCGAACACGTCGCCGTGGTCGCTGTCGTCGAACTGGTCGCGGTCGTCGCGGGGCTCACTCACGCACCCAGTCTACGAAGCGCCACCGACAACACCCCACAGGACCCGGCAGGGCGCCCCCGGCTACCGCAGCCCCGCCGGCAGCGACGCCCGCACCACGTACGCCCCGTGCTCGCGCCCCGCGTCCAGCGTGCCGCCCATGCTCGTGACGCGTTCGGCCATGGAGACCAGGCCGGTGCCGGTGGAGACGGGGGCGCGGTCGAGCGGGGCCGGGGGCAGCGGGTTGCGGACCTCGATGCGGAGGGCGTCCGGGTCGTCGACCGTGATCGTGACGGTCACCGGGAGGCCCGGCGCGTGCTTGGCGGCGTTGGTGAGGCACTCGCGCACCACACGGTGGACGGCCGTCTGGCGCAGCGGCGACAGCGCCTTGGCCTCCTCCGCCACCTCCAGGTGCACCGGGCTGCCCGTCCGCTCGCTCTCTTCGGCGAGCGCGGCGAGACCGTCCAGGCCGGGCGTGGCGGCGGGGTCGTCGCCGCGCCGCACGATGGTCTCGTTGAGCATGCGGTGGGCCCGCCGGGCGGTCTCGGAGAGCTCCTCGAAGTCCTGCTGGTGCGCCTCTCCCCTGGCCCGTACGGCGAGCACCTCGGCCCGCACCGCGAGCAGCGTCAGCTCCCGGCCGACCAGGTCGTGGACGTCGCGGCCGACGGAGATCCGCTCCTCCTGGACGGCCTGCCGGGCGGCGGCCTCGCGGCGCTGGACCTCCAGGGCGCGCACCAGGTCGTGGCGGTAGGCGGCGATGCCGACGCCGGCGGCGAGGACGCCGATGGGGACGACGAGACTGAGGAAGTCGCTGAGGGTCTCGCCGTGGCGTTCGGGCCAGCCGGGCAGGTTGAAGTAGACGTAGGCGGCGCCCGCGTAGAGCAGGGTGGCGAGCCCGGCGACCCGGCGGCCCCGGAAGCGGCCGAGCGAGTACAGCGCGAACTGGATCATCGTCAGCTCGTGCAGCCAGCCCATCATGAGGATCGCCACCACGAAGGGCACCCAGGGTGCCTTCCGCCGCAGCACCAGCGTCGCCGCGCCGGCCGCGAGGACCAGGGTCGCGGTGATGCCGGTGAGCGAGTTGTCGGCGCGGGCCAGGCCCGGCACGTCCAGGACCATCAGGCCGAAGGCGAAGACCGCGGCGACGACGTCCATCGCCCGGGGCGACACCGCCCACCGGTCCATGCGGCGGCGCAGCGCGCGGACGGAGGCGGGAAGCGGAAGCATGCGTTCCATCATCCAGGGTCCTTGGTCCCGGCGCCGATGACCTGAAGTCCCGTCGAATGTGAGATCGGACATGTCAGGCATATGTGAAAGGGGCCCGGAACCGTGAGTGGTCCCGGGCCCCTTCGTCGTGCGATCGCCGTACGGCGGCCGTACGGGCGGCCGTACGGGCTACGCCTGCGGCAGGCGCTCCAGCTGCGTCCGGATGCGGGCGATGTCCTCGTCCGCCTTGGCGAGCCGGCCCTTGATCTTGTCCACGACGTTGTCCGGGGCCTTGGCCAGGAAGGCCTCATTGCCCAGCTTGCCCTCGGCCTGAGCCTTCTCCTTCTCGGCGGCGGCCAGGTCCTTGGCGAGCCGCTTGCGCTCCGCCGCCACGTCGATCGTGCCCGACAGGTCGAGCGAGACCGTCGCACCGGCGACCGGCAGGGAGGCGGTGGCGGCGAAGCCCTCGCCCTCCGGCTGGAGGCGCAGCAGCTGGCGGATGGCGGCCTCGTGGGCGGCCAGCGGAGTGCCGTCCAGCTCCAGGCGGGCGGGGACCTTCTGGCCGTCGTTGAGGCCCTGCTCCTTGCGGAAGCGGCGGACCTCGGTGACGACCCGCTGGACCAGCTCGATCTCGCGCTCGGCGGCCTCGTCGCGGAAGCCGGAGTCCTTCGGCCAGTCCGCGATCACCAGCGACTCGCCGCGAGTGAGGGTGGTCCACAGGGTGTCGGTGACGAACGGGACGATCGGGTGCAGCAGGCGCAGCATGACGTCCAGGACCTCGCCGAGGACGCGGCCGGAGACCTTGGCGCCCTCGCCGCCCGCGAAGAACGTGGTCTTCGACAGCTCGACGTACCAGGCGAAGACCTCGTCCCACGCGAAGTGGTAGAGCGACTCGCTCAGCTTGGCGAACTGGTAGTCCTCGTAGTACGCGTCGACCTGCGCGACCGTCTCGTTGAGCCGGGACAGGATCCAGCGGTCGGTCGCGGACATCTCGGACGGGTCCGGCAGCGGGCCCTCGATGTTCGCGCCGTTCATCATGGCGAACCGGGTCGCGTTCCAGATCTTGTTGCAGAAGTTCCGGGACGCCTGGACCCAGTCCTCGCCGATCGGCACGTCGGCACCCGGGTTGGCGCCCTTGGCCAGGGTGAAGCGGACGGCGTCGGAGCCGTACTCGTCCATCCAGTCCAGCGGGTCGACCGCGTTCGGGTTCGACTTCGACATCTTCTTGCCGAACTCGTCGCGGACCAGACCGGTCAGCGCGATCGTCGTGAACGGGACCTGGCCGTCCATCGCGTACAGGCCGAACATCATCATCCGGGCGACCCAGAAGAAGATGATGTCGTGGCCGGTCAGCAGGACGTCGGTCGAGTAGAACTTCTCCAGATCCGGGGTCTGCTCCGGCCAGCCGAGCGTGGAGAACGGCCACAGGCCGGAGGAGAACCAGGTGTCCAGGACGTCGGAGTCCTGGGTCCAGCCGTCGCCGGTCGGGATCTCGTCGTCGGGTCCGACGCAGACGACCTCGCCGTCCGGTCCGTACCAGATCGGGATGCGGTGGCCCCACCACAGCTGGCGCGAGATGCACCAGTCGTGCATGTTGTCGACCCAGTCGAAGTAGCGCTTCGACATCTCCTCGGGGTGGATCTTCACGCGGCCGTCGCGGACGGCGTCGCCGGCCTCCTTGGCCAGCGGGCCGACCTTGACCCACCACTGCATCGACAGGCGCGGCTCGACCGTGGTCTTGCAGCGCGAGCAGTGGCCCACCGAGTGCATGTACGGGCGCTTCTCGGCGACGATCCGGCCCTGCTCCTTGAGCGCGCCGACGATCGCCGAGCGGGCCTCGAAGCGGTCCAGGCCGAGGAAGGGGCCGTGGACGGTGACGACGCCGTGCTCGTCCATGACCGTGAGGGCCGGCAGGTCGTGGCGCTGGCCGATCGCGAAGTCGTTCGGGTCGTGTGCCGGGGTCACCTTGACGGCGCCGGTGCCGAACTCCGGGTCGACGTGGGTGTCCGCGACGACCGGGATCGTACGGTCGGTCAGCGGCAGCTTGATCTGCTTGCCGACCAGGTGCTTGTAGCGCTCGTCGTCCGGATGGACGGCGACCGCGGTGTCACCGAGCATCGTCTCGGCCCGGGTCGTGGCGACGACCAGGGACTCCTCGCCCTCGCCGTACCGGATGGAGACCAGCTCGCCGGCGTCCTCCTGGTACTCGACCTCGATGTCGGAGATCGCGGTGAGGCAGCGCGGGCACCAGTTGATGATGCGCTCGGCGCGGTAGATCAGCTCGTCGTCGTAGAGCTTCTTGAAGATGGTCTGGACGGCACGGGACAGGCCCTCGTCCATGGTGAAGCGCTCGCGGCTCCAGTCGACGCCGTCGCCGAGCCGGCGCATCTGGCCGAGGATCCGGCCGCCGTACTCCTCCTTCCACTGCCAGACGCGCTCGACGAACTCCTCGCGGCCCAGGTCGTGGCGGGACTTGCCCTCCTCGGCGAGCTGCTGCTCGACCTTGTTCTGGGTGGCGATGCCGGCGTGGTCCATGCCGGGCAGCCACAGGGCCTCGAAGCCCTGCATGCGCTTGCGGCGGACCAGGGCGTCCATCAGCGTGTGCTGGAAGGCGTGGCCCAGGTGGAGCGAGCCGGTGACGTTCGGCGGCGGGATGACGATGGTGTACGGCGGCTTCTCGCTCTTCGCGTCCGCCGTGAAGTACCCCCGGTCCACCCAGCGCTCGTACAGCGCCCCCTCTACCTCGGCCGGCGCGTACGTGGTCGGCAATTCGGTGGTGGTTGCTGGCTGATGCTGAGTGTTCTCGGTCACGGGCTCAGTTTAGGTGTGTCCCGGGGCCGTCCTGAAACTCGATTGTTCGGTAACGGTGTGCCCCCCACCGCCCCGGCGCCGCACGGCTTCCGACAGGATGTTCGCTACGCATAAACATCCTGTGAGGGATCTTGTGAGGGGAAGCAGTCGATGAGCTACAACCAGCCAGGGCCGTACGGCGGCGGTCAGCCGAACCCGTACGGGCAGCAGCCCGGCCAGCCCGGTCCGTACGGCCAGCCGCCGCAGGCTCCGTACGGTCAGCCGCCGCAGGCCCCGCAGCCCGGCTACGGCTACCCCCAGCAGGCTCCGCAGGGCGTCCCGCCGCAGCAGCCGTACGGCGGGCAGCCGGGATACGGGCAGCAGCCGCCGAACATGTACGGCCAGCCGCCGCAGGCCCCGTACGGCGCGCCGCAGGGCCCCGGTGGCTACATGCCTCCGCCGCCGGCGCCGAAGAAGTCCAAGGCGGGTCTGACCATCGGCATCGTCGCCGCGGTCGTCGGCCTCGCGATCGGCGCGTACTACGCGTTCGGTGGCGGTGGCGGCGCGAACGTGGCGGACGACGGCCCGCACAAGCTGATCACCCCGGCGACGGTGCTCACCGAGTACAAGAAGTCCGACACGGGCAAGCCCTCCAACGACAAGAAGTCGCTGGAGGAGGCCGAGAAGGCCGGCGTCAGCAACGCCACCGAGGTCGAGGCCCAGTACCAGGTCAAGGACGAGGCCAACCCGATGGCCGGCAAGCTGATCCAGTTCAACGGCCTCTACGGCAAGATCGACGACCCGGAGAAGGTCGTCGACGCCGTCTTCGCCTCCATCAAGACGGAGTCGGCGAAGGGTGACGACAAGGACGCGCCGACGTTCGAGGGCGACCCGGTGGCGTACACGCCGGCAGGCCTCGACGGCGCGATCCTCAAGTGCCAGTCGGGCAAGACCAAGGCCGACCCGACCGAGAAGATCCCGGCGTTCGGCGTGACGGCCTGCGTGTGGGCCGACCACAGCACCGTGGGCATCGTGATCCCGGTCGACGCGGCCTCGATGCTCACGGGCAAGGGCTCCACCGGCGCGGAGGCCGCGGACATCACGGCCAGGTTCCGCAAGGAGGTCCGCGTCAAGGCCTGAGCCGAGGCGCACACCAAAGGGGCGCCCCCGCCCAGCGGTCCGCCCCGCCCCGCCGGCCCGCCGCCCGGCCCGCCGCGAAGGCGCGCACGATCCGGCTCGGCAGCCCCAAGCCCCGGCTGCGGCTGATCTCCCTGGGCCTGACCCTGGTCATGCTGGTCTTCGTGGTGCGGCTGCTCCAGGTGCAGGCCGTGGACGCCTCCGCGTACGCCGCCAAGGCCGAGAAGCACCGCTACCTCGAATACACCCTCACCGCCGACCGCGGTGAGATCACCGACCGGGCCGGCATCGCGCTGGCCGCCAGCGTCGACGCGTACGACATCACCGCCGACCCCAAGCTCTTCACGCCCGAGGAGTCCAGGCTCGCCGACGCCCCGGAGCAGGCGGCGGCGCTGCTCGCGCCGATCCTCGGCAAGGAGCCGGCCGAGCTCGCGAAGAAGCTGCGCACCCCCAAGTCCCGCTACACGGTGCTCGCCCGCAAGCAGACCCCGCAGGTCTGGAACCAGATCAAGGACCTGAAGAAGGTCTACGAGCAGAAGGCCGCGCCCGCCCACGGCGGCAACGGCGTCAATCTCCTCGGCGGCATCCTCAGCGAGCCGGCCACCAAGCGGGTCTACCCGAACAGGGAGCTGGCCGCCGGGATACTGGGCTACGTCAACGCCGAGGGCCGCGGCGCCGGCGGCATCGAGTCCATGCTCGACAAGGAGCTGGCCGGCCAGGACGGCAAGATCCGCTTCGCCCAGTCCGGCGGGCGCCGGGTGCCCACGGTGGGCTCCCAGGGCACCCCGGCCGTCCCCGGCTCGACCATCGAGCTGACCATCGACCGGGACATCCAGTGGGCCGCCCAGCAGGCCATCACCGACCAGGTCCGCAAGTCGAAGGCCGACCGCGGCTACGTCATCGTCCAGGACACCCGCACCGGCGAGGTCCTGGCCATGGCCAACGCCCCCGGCTTCGACCCCAACGACCTCTCCCAGGCCAACGCCACCGCCATGGGCAACGCGGCCCTCCAGGACGCCTACGAGCCCGGCTCCACCAGCAAGGTCATGTCCATGGCCGCCGTCCTGGAGGAGGGCGTCGCCGCCCCCGACACCCACGTCACCGTGCCCAACCGGCTGCACCGCGGCGACCGCCTGTTCAGCGACGACGTCGACCACATCACCTGGTACCTGACCCTCAACGGCGTCCTGGCCAGGTCCAGCAACATCGGCACCATCCTCGCCACCGGCCAGCTCGGCAAGACGCAGGCCGAGTCGAACCAGGTGCTCTACGACTACCTGCGCAAGTTCGGCATCGGCAGCCCCACCGGGCTCGACTACCCGGGCGAGACCCCCGGCATCCTCGCCAAGCCGCAGGACTGGTCGACCTCGCAGCAGTACACGATCCCGTTCGGCCAGGGCCTGTCCATCAACGCCATGCAGGCCGCCTCCGTCTACTCGACCATCGCCAACGGAGGCGTACGGATCGAGCCGACCCTCATTCGCGGCATCAGGGGCCCGGACGAGCGCTTCACCCCGGCGCCCGCGCCCAAGGAGCGCCGGGTCGTCAGCGAGAAGACCGCCAAGACCCTGGCGCAGATGCTGGAGTCGGTCGTCGACGACGAGGACGGCACGGGAACCAAGGCCGCCATCCCCGGCTACCGGGTGGCCGGCAAGACCGGCACTGCCAACCGCGTCGACCCCGAACTCGGCCGCTACAAGGGCTACACCGCGTCCTTCGCCGGCTTCGCGCCGGCCGACCAGCCCCGCATCGCCGTCTACTGCGCCATCCAGAACCCCACCAGGGGCAGCTACTTCGGCGGCCAGATCTGCGGACCCATCTACAAGAAGGTGATGGAGTTCGCCCTCAAGACCCTGCACATCCCGCCGACCGGCAGCCAGCCCGCCCGGCTCCCGGTGACGTTCAAGCCATGACGTTCCGACCGTGAAAGCCGTAACACCGCGTGAAACACCGCGTGAAACTCCGGGAGCACCAGTGAGAACGATCACCCAAGATTCCGGGAACCGGAAATCGAACTCCAGCGACGCAGCGGCTCGATTTAGCCCTGCGCAGGGTGCGCCCGGTACGCTCACCGCCGTGCCACACGCTGATCAGTACCGAACCACCCCGCCCCGCCCGGAGCGGGTCCGCCCCACACCCCTGGGCGAGCTCGCCGCGCGGCTCGGCACCGAGACCTCCGGCGGCTCCGGCCGTCCCGACGGTGACGTCGAGGTCTCGGGCATCACGCACGACTCGCGGGCGGTCCGCCCCGGCGACGTCTACGCGGCCCTGCCCGGCGCCCGCGCGCACGGCGCCGACTTCGTCGCCCAGGCCGCCGGGCTCGGCGCCGCCGCCGTCCTGACCGACCCGGCCGGCGCCGAACGCGCCGCCGCGACCGGCCTGCCGGTCCTGGTCGTCGAGGACCCGCGCGGCCGGATGGGCGAGCTGGCCGCCGAGATCTACGGCCGCCCCGGCGCTGACCTGCTGCAGATCGGCATCACCGGCACCTCGGGCAAGACCACCACCGCCTACCTCGTCGAAGGCGGGCTGCGCGGCGCGGGCAAGGCCACCGGCCTGGTCGGCACCGTCGAGATGCGCATCGGCGACGAGCGCATCAAGTCCGAGCGCACCACCCCCGAAGCCACCGACCTCCAGGCCCTGTTCGCCGTCATGCGCGAACGCGGCGTCGAGGCCGTCGCCATGGAGGTCTCCAGCCACGCGCTCGTGCTCGGCCGGGTCGACGGCTGCGTCTTCGACGTCGCCGTCTTCAACAACCTGAGCCCGGAGCACATGGAGTTCCACTCCGACATGGAGGACTACTTCCAGGCCAAGGCGCGCCTGTTCACCCCCGAGCGCAGCAGGCGCGGCGTGGTGAACCTCGACGACGAGTACGGCCGCCGGCTCGCCAAGGAGGCGTCCGTCCCGGTCGTCACCTTCTCCGCCGCCGGGGACCCGAACGCCGACTGGCGCGCCGAGGACGTCGTCACCGGCGCCGCCGACTCCACCTTCACGGTGGTCGGCCCGGACGGCGAGCGGTTCTCCGCGACCGCGCCGCTGCCCGGCCCGTTCAACGTCGCCAACACCCTCGCCGCGATCGTCACCCTCGCCGCCGCCGGGATCGACCCGCGGACCGCCGCCGACGGCGTCGCCGCCGTCCCGGGCGTGCCCGGGCGCCTGGAGAAGGTCGACGCGGGCCAGCCGTACCTCGCCGTCGTGGACTACGCGCACAAGACGGACGCCGTCGAATCGGTCCTCCGCTCGCTGCGCGAGGTCACCCGCGGCAAGCTGCACGTCGTCATCGGCTGCGGCGGCGACCGCGACACCACCAAACGCGGCCCGATGGGCGCCGCCGCGGCCCGGCTCGCCGACACCGCCGTCCTCACCTCGGACAACCCGCGCTCCGAGGACCCGCTCGCGATCCTCACCGCGATGCTCGAAGGCGCCGCCGAGGTACCGGAGTACCAGCGCGGCGAGGTCCTGGTCGACGCCGACCGCGCGGCCGCCATCGCCGCCGCCGTGGCCCGCGCCGAGCCGGGCGACACCGTCCTGGTCGCCGGCAAGGGCCACGAACAGGGCCAGGAGACCGCAGGCGTGGTGCGCCCCTTCGACGACCGTCAGGTCCTGCGCGAGGCGATTCTCAGCCGCCAGAGCCAGCAGGACGCACACCGTCACCAGAACAGTCAGGGATGAAGCAGTGATCGCCCTCTCCCTCGCCGAGATCGCCGAAATCGTCGGCGGGCAGCCGCTCGACATACCGGATCCGACCCTCCAGGTCACCGGTTCCGTCGTCATCGACTCCCGTGCGGTCGAGCCCGGCAGTCTCTTCGCCGCCTTCGCCGGCGAGAACGTCGACGGCCACGACTACGCGGAGCGCGCCGTCCAGGCCGGCGCGGTCGCCGTGCTCGCCACCCGCCCCGTCGGCGCGCCCGCCATCGTCGTCGCCGACGTCCAGGCGGCGCTCGGCGCCCTCGCCCGTACCGTGGTCGAACGCCTCGGCACCGATGTCGTCGCGCTCACCGGCTCGGCCGGCAAGACCTCCACCAAGGACCTGATCGCCCAGGTCCTGCAGCGCCACGCGCCCACCGTGTGGACCCCCGGCTCCCTCAACAACGAGATCGGCCTGCCGCTCACCGCGCTCACCGCCGACGCCGGCACCCGCCACCTCGTCCTGGAGATGGGCGCGCGCGGCATCGGCCACATCCGCTACCTCACCGGACTGACCCCGCCGCGCATCGGCCTCGTCCTCAACGTGGGCACCGCGCACATCGGCGAGTTCGGCGGCCGCGAGCAGATCGCCCAGGCCAAGGGCGAGCTGGTCGAGGCGCTGCCGGCCGCCGAGGACGGCGGCGTCGCCGTCCTCAACGCCGACGACCCCCTCGTACGCGCCATGGCCGCACGCACCAAGGCCAAGGTGACTCTGTTCGGAGAAGCGGACGAAGCGGCCGTACGTGCCGAGAATGTCCGGCTCACAGAGAACGGACAACCCTCTTTCAGGCTTCACACACCCACCGGGTGCAGCGACGTGACCTTGCGCCTGTACGGTGAGCACCACGTGTCGAACGCGCTCGCCGCGGCCGCCGTCGCCCACGAGCTGGGCATGGCCGCCGAGGAGATCGCCACCGCGCTCTCCGAGGCAGGCACCCTGTCGCGCTGGCGCATGGAGGTCACCGAGCGTCCGGACGGCGTGACGATCGTCAACGACGCCTACAACGCGAACCCCGAGTCCATGCGAGCCGCTCTGCGCGCGCTCGCGGCCATGGGCAGGTCTGCACAGGCCAGGGGCTCCCGTACGTGGGCGGTGCTCGGCAAGATGGCCGAGCTCGGCGACGAGTCGCTCGCCGAGCACGACGCGGTCGGACGGCTCGCCGTCCGGCTCAACGTCAGCAAGCTCGTCGCGGTCGGGGACAGGGAAGCGTCCTGGCTGCAACTGGGCGCCTATAACGAGGGTTCGTGGGGTGAGGAGTCGGTGCACGTGTCCGACGCGCAGGCGGCGGTCGACCTGCTGCGCAGTGAGCTGCGGCCGGGGGACATCGTCCTGGTGAAGGCATCCAGGTCGGTCGGTCTGGAGCGGGTCGCCCTGGCACTGCTCGAGAACACCGGCGAGGGTGAGGTCGCCGGCCGATGAGGCAGATCCTCTTCGCGGGGGCCATCGGGCTCTTCCTGACCCTCATCGGCACCCCGCTGCTCATCAAGCTGCTCGCCCGCAAGGGATACGGCCAGTTCATCCGCGACGACGGCCCGCGCGGCCACCTCGGGAAGAAGGGCACGCCCACCATGGGCGGCATCTCCTTCATCCTGGCCACCCTCATCGCGTACGCCCTGGCCAAGGTCATCACCGGCGAGGACCCGACGTACTCGGGCGTCCTGGTGCTGTTCCTGATGGCTGGCATGGGTCTGGTCGGCTTCCTCGACGACTACATCAAGATCGTCAAGCAGCGCTCGCTGGGCCTGCGCGCCAAGGCGAAGATGGCCGGCCAGCTGATCGTCGGCATCGCCTTCGCCGTGCTCTCGCTGCAGTTCGCCGACCTGCGCGGCCTGACGCCGGCCTCCACCCGGCTGTCCTTCATCGCCGACTTCGGCTGGTCCATCGGCCCGGTGCTCTTCGTGGTCTGGGCGCTCTTCATGATCCTGGCCATGTCCAACGGCGTGAACCTGACGGACGGTCTGGACGGCCTGGCCACCGGCGCGTCGGTGATGGTCTTCGGCGCCTACACCTTCATCGGTCTGTGGCAGTTCCAGGAGTCGTGCGCCAACGCCATGACCCTGACGAACCCGAACGCCTGCTTCGAGGTGCGCGACCCGCTCGACCTCGCGGTCGTCGCCTCCGCGCTGATGGGTGCCTGCTTCGGCTTCCTGTGGTGGAACACCTCGCCCGCCAAGATCTTCATGGGCGACACCGGCTCGCTGGCCCTCGGCGGCGCGCTCGCCGGTCTCGCCATCTGCTCCCGTACGGAGCTGCTGCTCGCCCTCCTGGGCGGCCTGTTCGTGATGATCACGATGTCCGTGGTCATCCAGGTCGGCTCCTTCAAGATGACGGGCAAGCGCGTCTTCCGGATGGCACCCCTCCAGCACCACTTCGAGCTCAAGGGGTGGTCCGAGGTCCTGGTCGTCGTCCGGTTCTGGATCATCCAGGGCATCTACGTCATCGTCGGCCTGGGCCTCTTCTACGCGGGATGGGCATCCGAAAAGTGAGCGAACAGCTGGACTGGCAGGGCAAGAAGGTCACCGTCGCCGGGCTGGGCGTGAGCGGCATCCCGGCCGCCCGCGCGCTGCACGGCCTGGGCGCGGTCGTCACGGTCGTCAACGACGGCGACGACGAGCGCTCCCGGGCCCAGGCGGCCGAGCTGGAGGCGGAGGGCATCACCGTCCGCCTCGGCGACGGGGCGACCCTGCCGCCCGGCACCGAGCTCATCGTCACGGCGCCGGGCTGGCAGCCCGACAAGCCGCTCTTCCGGGCCGCCGCCGAGGCGGGCGTGGAGGTCTGGGGCGACGTCGAGCTGGCCTGGCGCCTGCGCGGCCCCGAGGCCGCGCCCTGGCTCGCGGTCACCGGCACCAACGGCAAGACCACGACCGTACGGATGCTCGCCTCCATCCTGGAGGCGGCCGGCCTGAAGACGGCCGCCGTCGGCAACATCGGGGTCTCGCTGCTCGACGCCGTCCTCGGCGAGGAGCGGTACGACGTCCTCGCGGTCGAGCTGTCCAGCTACCAGCTGCACTGGGCGCCGTCCCTGCGCGCCCACTCGGCCGCCGTGCTCAACCTGGCGCCCGACCACCTCGACTGGCACGGCTCCATGGAGGCGTACGCCGCCGACAAGGGCCGCGTCTACGAGGGCAACCGGGTCGCCTGCGTCTACAACGTGGCCGACCAGGTCACCGAGGACCTGGTCCGCGAGGCCGACGTCGAGGAGGGCTGCCGCGCCATCGGCTTCACCCTCGGCACCCCCGGCCCCTCGCAGCTCGGCGTGGTCGAGGGCATCCTCGTCGACCGGGCCTTCGTCGAGAACCGGCAGAAGAACGCGCAGGAGCTCGCCGAGGTCTCCGACGTCCAGCCGCCGGCCCCGCACAACATCGCCAACGCGCTCGCCGCGGCCGCCCTCGCCCGCGCCTTCGGCGTCGAGCCGAAGGCCGTACGGGACGGGCTGCGGGCCTTCCGGCCGGACCCGCACCGCATCGAACTCGTCGAGGAGATCGAGGGCGTCGCGTACGTCGACGACTCCAAGGCCACCAACACCCATGCCGCGGAAGCCTCGTTGGCGGCCTACGACCCGATCGTCTGGATCGCCGGCGGCCTCGCCAAGGGCGCGACCTTCGACGAGCTGGTGCAGAAGTCGGCGAAGCGGCTGCGCGGCGTCGTCCTGATCGGCCAGGACCGCGCGCTGATCCGCGAAGCCCTGACGCGACACGCCCCGGAAGTCCCGGTGGTGGACCTCGACCGGACCGACACTGGGGCGATGTCCGCGGCGGTGCAGGAGGCGGCCGCGCTCGCCCAGCCCGGGGACACGGTCCTGCTGGCCCCGGCCTGCGCGTCGATGGACATGTTCACCAACTACAACAAGCGGGGCGAGGCCTTCGCGGACGCCGTCCGCACGCTCGCCGCCACCGGGCGCGCCTGACCTGACCAGCGGAAGGGTCCCGGCCGCGGGCCGGGCACGACTGGAGGGGACAGCGACCATGCCGAGCAGAACCGCCGGGACGCGAAAGGCCGCCGCCGCGCGCGGGGGCGGCCGACCCGCCCCCGCCGCGCCGCGCGGCCGGCGCCCGGGCGGGCCGCGGGGGCTGTACGAACGGGCCCGCCGGGCCTGGGACCGGCCGCTCACCGCGTACTACGTGATCGTCGGCGCCGGACTGCTCATCACCGCGCTCGGCCTGGTGATGGTCTACTCCGCCTCGATGATCACGGCGCTCCGCTACGACCTGGTGCCCTCGTACTTCTTCCGCAAGCAGTTCTTCGCCGCCCTGATCGGCGGCGGGCTGCTCCTGGCGGCCTCCCGGATCCCGGTGAAGCTGCACCGGGCGCTGGCCTACCCGATCCTGGTCGGGGCGATCTTCCTGATGGTGCTGGTCCAGATCCCCGGGATAGGGGTCTCGGTCGGCGGCAACCAGAACTGGATCTCGCTGGGCGGCCCCTTCATGCTCCAGCCCAGCGAGTTCGGCAAGCTGGCGCTGATCCTGTGGGGCGCCGACCTGCTGGCCCGCAAGCAGGACATGAAGCTGCTGACGCAGTGGAAGCACATGCTGGTCCCGCTGGTGCCCGGAACGTTTCTGCTGCTCGGTCTGATCATGCTGGGCGGTGACATGGGCACGGCGATCATCCTCACGGCGATCCTCTTCGGCCTGCTGTGGACCGCCGGCGCGCCCACCCGGCTCTTCGTCGGCGTGCTCGGCGTCGCCGCCGCGATCGGCGCGCTCCTGATCAAGACCAGCCCGCACCGGATGGAACGCTTCGGCTGCCTCGGCGCCAGCGACCCGGGCGGTGCGGGCGACCCGTGCTGGCAGGCCGCGCACGGAATCTATGCTCTGGCCTCGGGCGGATGGTTCGGTTCCGGCCTCGGGGCGAGTGTGGAAAAATGGGGTCAACTCCCCGAAGCGCACACCGACTTCATCTTCGCCGTCACCGGGGAGGAACTGGGTCTGGCGGGGACGCTGTCGGTGCTGGCCCTGTTCGCGGCTCTAGGCTATGCGGGTATCCGCGTGGCCGGAGGCACGGAGGACCCCTTCGTCAGGTATGCCGCGGGAGGCGTGACCACCTGGATCACGGCCCAGGCCGTGATCAACATCGGTGCGGTGCTCGGTCTGCTGCCGATCGCCGGAGTCCCGCTCCCGCTGTTCTCCTACGGGGGGTCGGCCCTGCTGCCGACCATGTTCGCCGTCGGACTCCTCATCGCCTTCGCGCGACAGGAGCCCGCCGCGAAAGCGGCCCTGGCCATGCGCCGCCCCGGCTGGGGCAAGCGGGCCGGGGGGAGATGGAAGTCGATGCGACGGCGCGTCAAGAAGCGTCCGTCCGGAGAGCGGTGAATTTCGGTGCATGTCGTACTCGCCGGCGGAGGTACCGCCGGTCACATCGAGCCCGCGCTCGCCCTCGCGGATGCCCTGCGCAGGCAGGACCCCACCGTGGGCATCACGGCGCTGGGCACGGAGAAGGGCCTGGAGACCCGGCTGGTCCCCGAGCGGGGCTACGAGCTGGCGCTCATCCCCGCCGTGCCGCTGCCCCGCAAGCCCACGCCCGAGCTGATCACCGTCCCTGGACGGCTGCGCGGCACGATCAAGGCCGCCGAGCAGGTCCTGGAGCGCACCAAGGCGGACTGCGTGGTCGGCTTCGGCGGCTACGTGGCGCTGCCGGGCTATCTGGCCGCCAAGCGGCTCGGCGTGCCGATCGTGGTCCACGAGGCCAACGCCCGGCCCGGCCTGGCCAACAAGATCGGTTCGCGGTACGCGGCCGGGGTCGCCGTCGCCACCCCGGACTCCAAGCTCCGCAACGCCCGTTACATCGGCATCCCGCTGCGGCACTCCATCGCGACCCTCGACCGGGCCCGGGTCCGCCCGGAGGCGCGCGCCGCCTTCGGTCTCGACCCGAACCTGCCGACCCTGCTGGTCTCCGGCGGGTCCCAGGGCGCACGCCGGCTCAACGAGGTGATCCAGCAGATCGCCCCGGTGCTCCAGCGCTCCGGCATCCAGATCCTGCACGCGGTCGGTCCGAAGAACGAACTGCCGCGGGTCGACAACATGCCCGGAATGCCGCCGTACGTGCCGGTACCGTACGTGGACCGGATGGACCTCGCGTACGCCGCCGCCGACATGATGCTCTGCCGCGCGGGCGCGATGACCGTCGCCGAGCTCTCCGCCGTCGGACTCCCGGCCGCCTACGTCCCGCTGCCCATCGGCAACGGCGAACAGCGGCTCAACGCCCAGCCGGTGGTCAAGGCCGGCGGCGGTCTCCTCGTCGACGACGCGGAGCTGTCGCCGCAGTGGGTGCAGTCCAACGTCCTGCCCGTGCTCGCCGACCCGCACCGGCTGTACGAGATGTCCCGCGCCGCCGCCGAGTTCGGCCGCCGGGACGCCGACGACCTGCTCGTCGGCATGGTGTACGAGGCGATCGCGGCCAGGGCACGCTAGCGCGAGCGAGCCGAAGGGGCGCGCGGCTGTCGAAAGGGAGAACGCGCGCAGGCGGCGAGGAACGAGCCGCCGAGCACGATCGACCGTCGACAGGCGCACAAGCGCCCCGGAGGCGAGCCGAGCCGCAAGGAATGGAGACACGCGGTGGCAGCGAAGAGCGGGAGCAGCAGGTCCGAGGGCTCCTCGCGGCAGCCGTCCCGACCGGGCGCCCGGAACCTCCGGGTGCCCGGCCCGCGTGCCCTCCTGCTCGGCCTCGCCGGTCTCGCCCTGCTCGCCGGCGGCATCTGGGCGCTGTACGGCTCCACCTGGTTCCGGGTCGAGAAGGTGAGCACCTCCGGTACGGAGGTGCTCACCCCGGAACAGGTCGAGCGTGTCGCGGCCGTACCGCTCGGCGCGCCGCTCGTCTCCGTCGACACCGACGGCATCGAGGCGCGGCTGCGCCGGGAGCTGCCGCGGATCGACAGCGTGGACGTCGTACGGTCGTGGCCGCACGGAATCGGTCTGAAAGTGACGGAACGTCGGCCGGTCCTTCTCCTCGAAAGCGGCGGAAAGTTCGACGAAGTGGACTCCGGTGGTGTGCGGTTCGCCACCGTCGCCACCCCGCTCCGCGGCGTACCCCGGCTCCGCCTCGACGTGGCCGGCTCCCCGAGCCTGCGCCGCTTCGACGCCCGGCGGCTGCTCACCGTCGCGGTAGGCGTGACGGGCGAACTCCCGGAGAAAATCGCCCAAGACGTCCGTGTCGTCCGGATCACGTCGTTCGACTCCATCACTCTGGAGCTCGGCAAGGACCGCACCGTCTTCTGGGGCAGCGGCGAGGACGGGCCGGTCAAGGCCCGTGTTCTCACCGCGCTGATGAAAGCGACTCCCAAAGCGGGGCACTTCGATGTAAGTGCCCCCACCGCGCCCGCTTCGTCCCGGAGTTGACGCCCATCCGCCCAGGCCAGGGCCCTGGTTGGCCATGGCTACGGGTGATCACATAGGGTGAAAAGAAAAACGGGAGGTTCGGCGTGTTCGTTGAACGTGCGCCACTTGTCGACTTAGTGTCCTGTTCGGAAGAGTCCAAGGAACAGGGACACTGGTAACCCTAAACTTCAACGTTAGGGTTTGGGTCGGCGTTTCGGACCGTCCCCATCGGCATCCGTCGCCGCGACGCGCTACCACCGCGAAGCGGCGACACGTAACTCGAGGCGAGAGGCCTTCGACGTGGCAGCACCGCAGAACTACCTCGCAGTCATCAAGGTCATCGGTGTCGGCGGCGGTGGTGTCAATGCCATCAACCGAATGATCGAGGTCGGTCTCAAGGGCGTCGAGTTCATCGCCATCAACACCGACGCGCAGGCGTTGTTGATGAGCGACGCCGACGTCAAGCTCGACGTCGGCCGTGAACTCACCCGTGGCCTCGGGGCCGGGGCCAACCCGGCAGTCGGCCGCAAGGCGGCAGAGGACCACCGCGAGGAGATCGAGGAGGTCCTCAAGGGGGCCGACATGGTCTTCGTCACCGCCGGCGAGGGCGGCGGCACCGGCACCGGCGGCGCGCCCGTCGTCGCCAACATCGCGCGCTCGCTCGGCGCCCTGACGATCGGTGTGGTCACCCGCCCGTTCACCTTCGAGGGCCGCCGGCGCGCCAACCAGGCGGAGGACGGCATCGCCGAGCTCCGCGAAGAGGTCGACACCCTCATCGTCATCCCGAACGACCGGCTGCTCTCGATCTCGGACCGTCAGGTCTCCGTGCTCGACGCCTTCAAGTCGGCCGACCAGGTGCTCCTCAGCGGTGTCCAGGGCATCACCGACCTCATCACCACCCCCGGTCTGATCAACCTCGACTTCGCCGACGTCAAGTCGGTCATGTCCGAGGCCGGTTCGGCCCTCATGGGCATCGGCTCCGCCCGCGGCGACGACCGCGCGGTGGCCGCCGCCGAGATGGCGATCTCCTCGCCGCTCCTGGAGGCGTCCATCGACGGCGCCCGCGGTGTGCTGCTCTCCATCTCCGGCGGCAGCGACCTCGGCCTCTTCGAGATCAACGAGGCCGCGCAGCTGGTGAGCGAGGCCGCCCACCCGGAGGCCAACATCATCTTCGGCGCCGTCATCGACGACGCCCTCGGCGACGAGGTCCGGGTCACCGTCATCGCGGCCGGTTTCGACGGCGGTCAGCCGCCGGCCCGCCGCGACAACATCATCGGCTCGGCCTCCGCCAAGCGCGAGGAGCCCGCCCCGGCCCCGCGCCTCGCCGAGACCTCCCGCCCGCTGGGCGGCCTGGGCACGGTGACCCCGCGCGAGGAGCCGGCCGCCCCGGTCGAGCCGGCGCCGGTCAGCGAGACCCCGCTGGCACCCGTCACCCCGCCGGTGGTCCCGCCGGCCCGCCCGTACCCCGACACCCAGGCCGAAGAGCTGGATGTCCCGGACTTCCTGAAGTGACGCCTTGATAGGGCAGCGTTACGACACGAGCGGCGCGCACTTCGCCTTCACCGACCGGTGGGGCGGAGTGAGCGCCGTTCCGTACGAGGAGCTCAACCTCGGCGGCGCCGTGGGCGACGCCCCCGAGGCCGTCCGCGCCAACCGGGCGCGGGCCGCCGCCGAACTCGGGCTCGACCCGGCGCAGGTCGTCTGGATGAACCAGGTGCACGGCGCCGACGTCGCCGAGGTCGACGGACCCTGGTCCGGCACCGGTGACGCGATCCCGTCCGTGGACGCGGTCGTCACCGCCCGCCGCGGCCTCGCGCTCGCCGTGCTCACCGCGGACTGCGTGCCCGTCCTGCTCGCCGACCCCGTCGCCGGGGTCGTCGCCGCCGCCCACGCCGGGCGGCCCGGGATGGTCGCCGGGGTCGTCCCGGCGGCGGTGAAGCGGATGACCGAACTCGGCGCCGACCCCGCCCGGATCACCGCCCGCACCGGTCCCGCCGTCTGCGGGCGCTGCTACGAGGTTCCCGAGGCGATGCGCGCCGAGGTCGCCGCGGTCGAGCCGGCCGCGTACGCCGAGACGAGCTGGGGCACCCCCGCCGTCGACGTCGCCGCCGGAGTGCGCGCCCAGTTGGCGCGGCTCGGAGTGACGGACGTCGCGGACGCTGGGGTCTGCACCCTGGAGTCCGGCGACCACTACTCGTACCGCCGCGACCGCACCACGGGGCGACTCGCGGGATATGTCTGGCTTGAGCTGAGCTGAGCTGAGAAGAGATATGACGGACCGCAAGTCGGAACTCGCCGCGAACCTCGCCCGGGTGGAGGAGCGCATCGCCGCCGCGTGCGCCGCCGCCGGGCGGGAGCGGGAGGACGTGACCCTGATCGTGGTCACCAAGACCTACCCGGCGAGCGACGTGAGGCTTCTGCACGAACTCGGTGTGCGGCACGTGGCGGAGAACCGCGACCAGGACGCCGCCCCGAAGGCCGCCGCGTGCGCGGACCTCGATCTGACCTGGCACTTCGTCGGCCAGTTGCAGACGAACAAGGTCCGTTCCGTGGTGGGTTATGCCGATGTGGTGCAGTCCGTGGACCGTTTGAAGCTCGTTTCCGCCCTCTCCGTCGCCGCGCAGAAGGCGGAGCGCGAGCTCGGCTGTCTGGTCCAGGTCGCCCTCGACGCCGAGTCCGGGCACCGCGGCGACCGCGGCGGAGTGGCGCCGGACGGTGTCGAGGAGTTGGCCGCGGCGATCGACGCCGCTCCCGGACTGAGGTGCGACGGGCTGATGACCGTCGCACCGTTGGCCGGCCCGTTCGCGGGCCGGCAACAGGCCGCCTTCGAGCGGCTGATGGATTTGTCGACTCACCTGCGCACGACCCGTCCTGCTGCGAACATGGTGTCAGCAGGGATGAGTGCGGACCTCGAAGAGGCCGTGGCGGCCGGAGCGACACACGTACGCATCGGTACGGCGGTACTCGGAGTCCGCCCGAAGCTCGGGTAACGTCGCGAAGCAGGTCGGACCACAGCAGAAAATATGGTCATTCCGCCGAGGGGCGGAGGGACCCGTGGATCGCGGGCACTTGGTGACACTGCGACATTCGGTAAGGGCGATCCACCACAGAGCGGAGGATGCGGAGATATGGCCGGCGCGATGCGCAAGATGGCGGTCTACCTCGGCCTCGTGGAGGACGATGGCTACGACGGCCGGGGGTTCGACCCCGACGACGACTTCGAACCCGAGCTGGAGCCGGAGCCCGAGCGGGACCGGCGCCACCACCAGCCGCCGCGGCAGGTGGAGCGGGAGGAGCCGGTGCGCGTGGTGACGCCGCCGGCGCCCCGCGAGCCTGTCGCTCAGTCTGTGCCAGTACACGCGGAAAGCGGGCGTCCTGCCCGAATTGCCCCCGTGGCATCCATCACACCCGAACGCCCGAATCTGGAGAAGAACGCACCGGTGATCATGCCCAAGGTCGTGTCTGAGCGGGAGCCTTACCGCATCACCACGCTGCACCCGCGGACCTACAACGAGGCCCGTACCATCGGGGAACACTTCCGCGAGGGCACCCCGGTGATCATGAACCTCACGGAGATGGACGACACCGACGCGAAGCGACTTGTCGACTTTGCGGCCGGACTCGTCTTCGGTCTCCATGGCAGCATTGAGCGCGTGACGCAGAAGGTGTTCCTGTTGTCGCCTGCTAACGTCGATGTCACGGCGGAGGACAAGGCCCGCATCGCTGAGGGCGGATTCTTCAACCAGAGCTGAGAGAACGAGACCGAGAAGGCCGGTCGCCGAGGGCGGCCGGACAAGTACGAGAGCCAGGGGAGAGGGAACCGCGGGATGGGCGTCGCACTGCAGGTGGTCTACATCGCGCTGATGTGCTTCCTCGTCCTCCTGATCTTCCGGCTGGTCATGGACTACGTCTTCCAGTTCGCCCGGTCATGGCAACCCGGGAAGGCGATGGTGGTCGTCCTTGAGGCCACCTACACTGTCACCGATCCACCGCTCAAGCTGCTGCGGCGGCTCATCCCGCCGCTGCGTCTCGGGGGCGTGGCACTCGACCTGTCCTTCTTCGTTCTGATGATCATCGTCTACATCCTGATCTCCGTCGTGCGCGGTTTCGCGGGGTGAGTGAGGTGAATGTGGACGATACGGTCTTGCCGACTGCCGACGACTACGTAGAGGTGAAGAAGAGATGCCGCTGACCCCCGAGGACGTGCGGAACAAGCAGTTCACGACCGTCCGCCTTCGAGAAGGCTATGACGAGGACGAGGTCGATGCCTTCCTCGACGAGGTCGAAGCCGAACTGACCCGACTGCTCCGCGAGAACGAGGACCTGCGCGCCAAGCTGGCCGCGGCGACCCGTGCCGCCGCGCAGAACCAGCAGCAGGGCATGCGCAAGCCGCCGGAGCCGCAGGACCGTCCCGTCGGACCCGGTGCTCCCGTGCCCGCCGCCATATCCGGACCGCCGGCCCAGCAGCAGCCGCAGATGGGTCCGCCGCAGCTGCCGTCCGGTGCCCCTGCGCTTCCCGCCGGCCCGATGCAGGGTGGCCCCATGCAGGGCGGCCCCATGGGCCCCGGCCCGATGCAGGGTGGCCCGATGGGCCCCGGCCCGATGCAGGGCGGCCCCATGCAGGGCGGCCCCATGGGTCACCCGCAGCAGCAGCCGATGCAGCCGCAGGCCCCGCAGGGCCCCGGCGGCGACAGCGCCGCGCGCGTCCTCTCGCTCGCGCAGCAGACCGCCGACCAGGCGATCGCGGAGGCCCGTTCCGAGGCCAACAAGATCGTCGGCGAGGCGCGCTCGCGCGCCGAGGGCCTGGAGCGGGACGCCCGCGCCAAGGCCGACGCGCTGGAGCGGGACGCGCAGGAGAAGCACCGCGTCGCGATGGGCTCGCTCGAGTCCGCTCGCGCCACCCTCGAGCGCAAGGTCGAGGACCTGCGGGGCTTCGAGCGTGAGTACCGGACCCGCCTGAAGTCCTACCTGGAGTCCCAGCTGCGTCAGCTGGATTCCCAGGCGGACGACTCGCTGGCCCCGCCGCGCACCCCGGCGACCGCGTCCCTGCCGCCGTCCCCGTCGATGGCCCCGGCCGGCGCCGGCGCCCCGTCCTACGGTGGCAACGCGACGATGGGCGGCGCCCCGTCCTACGGCGGCCAGCAGCAGATGACCCCGGCCATGACCCAGCCCATGGCCCCGGTCCGTCCGCAGGCCCCGCAGCCGATGCAGCAGGCGCCGGCGCCGATGCGCGGGTTCCTGATCGACGAGGACGACAACTGAGGGGGCGGGTCTACGCGTGGTGAGCGCGTAAGCCGTCGTCGGCAGTCCTGAAGGGCCGGGCCCCGGGTTTCCCCGGGGCCCGGCCCTTTGGCGTGCGGGTGGGTGGTGGGGGCGGCGCGTGTTGGGTGGGGTGGGAGCGCCTGCGGCGGGCTCTTCCCCCACCCCGCCCCTTCCCGAAACCGGGGCTGCGCCCCGGACCCCCTGGGGGGAGGGAACGGGGGCGGGGCCCCCGAGCCCCCTTGGGTGCGGCAGCTCCGCGCCGCGGGGCGGTGACCGCTGTCCCCCGGGGGGCGGCGGCTTCGGGCCGCGGGGTGGTGGCCCCTGCCTCGGAGGCGCGGCGGCTTCACAACGTGGGGGCGAGGGGGCGGTGGCCTTGTGCGCGCAGGCCGCTGCCTTTGCCCCCAGGGGGCGGTAGCTTCGCGCCGCGCGGACGGTGGCTCCCGGCCCCTAGGGGCGCGGCAGCTTCGCACCGCGGGTTCGGAAGGGGCGGTAGCTTCACGCACAGGCGCCCCCGGCGCCCGGAGGCGTGGCTGCTTCGCGCCGCAAGGCCGTGGCCACCGGCCCTGCAGGTGTGGCGGCTTCGCACCGCGGGGCGAGGGGGCGGTGGCTTCGAGCCGCAGGCGGATGGCCCTGGCGCCGGGGGCGGCTTGTCGCGCAGTTGGGGGCAGTTGTCCCGCTGGGGGTCTCCCCAGGGCGAAGCCCTAGGGGGAGGGACGGGTGGGTACAACCCGCGAGGGCGGCGGCCGGGCATGGGCGGTGCGGTGTCGGACCCCGCCACGAGCGCGGTGGGCCAGGAGGCCTCGCTCTGTGGGTACGGCGAAGGGCCCGGCCCCCCACGCGGGAGGCCGGGCCCTTCGCCGTGGCCGTTACGCCTTGCGGAGGCGGAAGGTGAGGGCCAGGCCCTCGTCCTCGAACGGAGCGCCGTACGTGTCGTCGGCAGGGCCCTGCGCGTGGTCCGTTGCCAGGACCTCGTCGGCGATGAGGGCCGCGTGGGCCGTGAGGGCCTCCACCGTCTCGTCGGACGTGGACGTCCAGCGCAGCGCGATGCGGTCCGCGACGTCGAGGCCGCTGTTCTTGCGGGCCTCCTGGATCAGGCGGATCGCGTCACGGGCCAGACCCGCCTTGCGGAGCTCCGGGGTGATCTCCAGGTCGAGGGCGACCGTGGCGCCTGAGTCGGAGGCGACCGACCAGCCCTCGCGCGGGGTCTCGGTGATGATGACCTCCTCGGGGGTGAGGGCGATCGTCTCGCCGTTCACCTCCAGGGACGCCTCGCCGGAGCGGAGGGCGAGGGAGAGGGCCGCGGCGTCGGCCGCCGCCACCGCCTTCGCCACGTCCTGGACGCCCTTGCCGAAGCGCTTGCCCAGGGCGCGGAAGTTCGCCTTGGCCGTCGTGTCGACGAGCGAGCCGCCGACCTCCGACAGGGACGCCAGCGAGGAGACGTTGAGCTCCTCGGTGATCTGCGCCTGGAGCTCCTCGTTCAGGTCCGCGAAGCCCGTCGCCGCCACCAGCGCGCGCGACAGCGGCTGGCGGGTCTTCACGCCGGACTCGGCGCGGGTCGCGCGGCCGAGCTCGACCAGGCGGCGGACCAGGATCATCTGCTCGGACAGGACCGGGTCGATCAGGGCGGCGTCCGACTCCGGCCACGAGGACAGGTGGACGGACTCGGGGGCCTCGGGGGTCACCGGGACCACGAGGTCCTGCCACACCCGCTCGGTGATGAACGGGGTCAGCGGGGCCATCAGCCGCGTGACCGTCTCGACGACGTCGTGCAGCGTGCGGAGCGCGGAGGCGTCGCCCTGCCAGAAGCGGCGGCGCGAGCGGCGCACGTACCAGTTGGAGAGGTCGTCGACGAACGCCGAGAGCAGCTTGCCGGCGCGCTGGGTGTCGTACGCCTCCATCGCCTCGGTGACGCCGGCGACGAGCGTGTTCAGCTCGGACAGCAGCCACTTGTCGAGGACGCTGCGGTCGGCCGGCGCCGGGTCGGCGGCGGACGGCGCCCAGCCGGACGTACGGGCGTAGAGCGCCTGGAAGGCGACCGTGTTCCAGTACGTCAGGAGCGTCTTGCGGACGACCTCCTGGATCGTGCCGTGGCCCACCCGGCGCGCCGCCCACGGCGAGCCGCCGGCCGCCATGAACCAGCGGACCGCGTCGGCGCCGTGCTGGTCCATCAGCGGGATCGGCTGCAGGATGTTGCCGAGGTGCTTGGACATCTTGCGGCCGTCCTCGGCGAGGATGTGGCCCAGGCAGACCACGTTCTCGTACGAGGACTTGTCGAAGACCAGCGTGCCGACGGCCATCAGCGTGTAGAACCAGCCGCGGGTCTGGTCGATCGCCTCGGAGATGAACTGCGCCGGGTAGCGCTGCTCGAACAGCTCCTTGTTCTGGTACGGGTAGCCGTACTGCGCGAACGGCATCGAGCCCGAGTCGTACCAGGCGTCGATGACCTCCGGGACGCGGACGGCCTCCAGGGAGCAGCCCTCGGCCGAGCACGTGAAGGTGACGTCGTCGATGAACGGGCGGTGCGGGTCGAGGCCCGACTGGTCCGTGCCGGTCAGCTCGGTGAGTTCGGCGCGCGAGCCCACGCACGTCAGGTGGTCGTCCGCGCAGCGCCAGATCGGCAGCGGGGTGCCCCAGTAGCGGTTGCGGGAGAGCGCCCAGTCGATGTTGTTGTTCAGCCAGTCGCCGAAGCGCCCGTGCTTGACCGAGTCCGGGAACCAGTTCGTCTTCTCGTTCTCTTCGAGGAGACGGTCCTTCACGGCGGTCGTGCGGATGTACCAGGACGGCTGCGCGTAGTAGAGCAGCGCGGTGTGGCAGCGCCAGCAGTGCGGGTAGCTGTGCTCGTACGCGATGTGCTTGAAGAGCAGGCCGCGCGCGTCCAGGTCGGCGGTGAGCGCCTCGTCGGCCTTCTTGAAGAAGACGCCGCCGACCAGCGGCACGTCCTCCTCGAAGGTGCCGTCGGGGCGCACCGGGTTCACGACCGGCAGGCCGTAGGCGCGGCAGACCTTGAGGTCGTCCTCACCGAAGGCGGGGGACTGGTGGACCAGACCCGTACCGTCCTCGGTGGTCACGTACTCGGCGTTGACGACGTAGTGCGCCGGCTCCGGGAACTCGACGAGCTCGAACGGGCGCTGGTACGTCCAGCGCTCCATGTCCTTGCCGGTGAAGGACTCGCCCGTGGTCACCCAGCCCTCGCCGAGCGCCTTGTCGAGCAGCGGCTCGGCGACGACCAGCCGCTCGTCGCCGTCCGTGGCGACGACATAGGTCACCTCGGGGTGGGCGGCGACGGCCGTGTTGGACACCAGGGTCCACGGGGTGGTCGTCCAGACCAGGAGCGCGGCCTTGCCGGCGAGCGGGCCGGAGGTCAGCGGGAAGCGGACGAAGACGGACGGGTCGACGACCGTCTCGTAGCCCTGCGCCAGCTCGTGGTCCGACAGGCCGGTGCCGCAGCGCGGGCACCAGGGGGCGACGCGGTGGTCCTGGACGAGCAGGCCCTTGTCGAAGATCTGCTTGAGCGACCACCAGACCGACTCGATGTACGAGGGGTCCATGGTGCGGTACGCGTCGTCCATGTCGACCCAGTAGCCCATGCGGGTCGTCAGCTCGGCGAAGGCGTCGGTGTGGCGGGTCACCGACTCGCGGCACTTGGCGTTGAACTCGGCGATGCCGTACGCCTCGATGTCCTTCTTGCCGGAGAAGCCGAGCTCCTTCTCGACGGCGAGCTCGACCGGCAGGCCGTGGCAGTCCCAGCCGGCCTTGCGGGCCACGTGGTAGCCGCGCATGGTGCGGAACCGGGGGAAGACGTCCTTGAAGACGCGGGCCTCGATGTGGTGCGCGCCCGGCATGCCGTTGGCCGTCGGCGGGCCCTCGTAGAACACCCACTCGGGGCGTCCCTCGGACTGCTCGAGGCTCTTGGCGAAGACCTTGTTCTCGCGCCAGAAGTCGAGCACGGCGTGCTCGAGCGCGGACAGGTCTACCTGGGCGGGTACCTGGCGGTACTGCGAAGACATCGATCTTCCTCCGGCGGATGTGCCACGTTTCCGTCCGGAGGGACGAGAGCCGTGCTCCCGCGGTACCACCCTCCTTGGCCCCGGGCGCGGACGCCCTGAGCCCCCTCATTGGGGTCGCGACGCCGGGTCTAGTCGCCGCACGGTCCTCACGGTCCGGCGGCTTTCTTCCGGCAGCTCCGGGGTGATGCTTCACATCGGGCACGCCCCCGGGCTCGCACCGTCCCCGGGTCGCTCATGGCTGCGTACGACGCTACTCGTCCCCATCCAAGCCTTTCGCTCAGCCCAGTGTACGGGGCGGAGCGGACACCGGCCGACCGTATTTCGCGCGACTCCCCGTGACCCGAATGGGCAGACGGCTCGGCGCGGACTTGCGCTGCGGCCAAGTGGGGGAGCGGTGGCGCGGATAACCCGCCGTGGAGCTGGGCACAACCGAGTCAGACCCGACCGGCACGGCGCCGGGGCGGGCGGAACGGGCGGCGTGCCCCGTTGCCGCGGACCTTGGGCCGATTTATCGTCCCAGCACGATTCGCGCGCAAGATCACAAAATGTGAAGGGGCCGCGACATGGTGGCGAAGAAGACCGCCGCGAAGAAGACGGCGGCCACGAAAACGGCGGCCGAGAAGACGACGAACACGGCGAACGCGACGAACGCGACGGAGAAGGCGGTCAAGACGGCGGTCAGGACGGCGGCGAAGAAGGCTCCGGCGGCGAAGAAGGCCCCCGCCGCGAAGAAGGCGACGGCGAAGAAGACGGCGGCGAAGAAGGCGCCGGCGTCGAAGTCGGCGGCCAAGAAAGTGGCGGCGAAGAAGGCCGCCGCCAGTCGGGCCGTCGTCGACGACACTCCGGCCGCCGCGCTCGCGGCCCCCGCGAAGACCTCGGCGAAGAAGACCTCCGCCAAGAAGACCCCGGCGAAGAAGACGCCGGCGAAGAAGGCCCCGGCCGGGAAGGCCGCGACCGAGAAGACAGGAGCCAGGACGGTGGCAGCGAAGAAGACCGCGGGTGGCGTCACGACGGCCGGCGACGACGCCGCGGTGCCCCAGGCCAGGGCCGGCGAGCTCGCCGTACGCCCCGGCGAGGAGCCGTGGACCCCCGAGGAGGTCGCCGAGGCCCGCAGCGAGCTGCAGGCCGAGGCGCTGCGGCTGCGCAACGAGCTCGTCCACTCCAAGGAGGAGCTGACCGGTCTGATGCGCGACTCCGGCGACGGGGCCGGCGACGACCAGGCCGACACCGGTACGAAGAACATCACGCGCGAGCACGAGCTGGCCCTGGCCGCGAACGCCCGCGAGATGCTGGAGCAGACCGAGCACGCCCTGGAGCGGCTCGACGCGGGCACGTACGGCCTGTGCGAGGTCTGCGGCAAGCCCATCGGCAAGGCGAGGATGCAGGCCTTCCCGCGGGCCACGCTGTGCGTGGAGGACAAGCAGAAGCAGGAGCGGCGCGGCTGACGCCGGCGGAGGTGCGTGTCGTACCCTCGTGGGCATGGCAGAGGCGGACAGCGTCATCGGGGAGAGCGTCATCGGTACTCCGGATTCGGCAGGCGCCGGCGAGACCACGGCTCCCGAGGTGGAGGGGCGGCCGAAGGGCAGGCGGAGGATCGCCGCGCTCTTCGTGGTGGCCGTCCTCGCCTATCTGCTCGACCTCGGCAGCAAGATGCTCGTGGTCGAGAGGCTGGAGGGGCACGAGCCGATCAAGGTGATCGGCGACCTGCTGCGCCTGGAGGCCATCCGCAACCCCGGTGCCGCCTTCGGCATGGGCGAGGCGTTCACGATCATCTTCACGGTGATCGCGGCCGTCGTGATCGTGGTGATCGTCCGGCTGGCGCGCAAGCTCTACAGCCTGCCCTGGGCCATCGCCCTCGGCCTGCTGCTCGGCGGCGCGCTCGGCAACCTCACCGACCGGATCTTCCGCTCGCCCGGCGTCTTCGAGGGCGCGGTCGTCGACTTCATCGCGCCCGCGCACTTCGCCGTCTTCAACCTCGCCGACTCGGCGATCGTGTGCGGCGGCATCCTCATCGTCCTGCTGTCGTTCCGCGGCCTGGACCCGGACGGCACCGTCCACAAGGACTGAGTGCCGGGCCATGTCCCGGGGCAAGGCATACTCGACAGGGTGAGCACGAGTCCCGAGATCCGCACGCTGCCCGTACCCGACGGCCTGGAGGGCGAGCGCGTCGACGCCGCCATCGCCCGTATGTTCGGGTTCTCCCGTACGAAGGCGGCGGAGCTGGCCGCCGCAGGCAAGGTCCTCGTCGACGGCAGTGTCGTCGGCAAGTCCGAGCGGGTCAGCGGTGGCGCGTGGCTCGAGGTCGAGATGCCCGGCGCGCCCGCCCCGGTGCAGATCGTCGCCGAGCCCGTCGAGGGCATGGAGATCGTCCACGACGACGACGACATCGTCGTGATCATGAAGCCGGTCGGCGTGGCCGCGCACCCCAGCCCCGGCTGGACCGGCACCACCGTGATCGGCGGCCTGGCCGCCGCCGGCTACCGGATCTCCACCTCCGGCGCCGCCGAGCGCCAGGGCATCGTGCACCGCCTCGACGTCGGCACCTCCGGTCTGATGGTGGTGGCCAAGTCGGAGTACGCGTACACCTCGCTGAAGCGCCAGTTCAAGGAGCGCGTGGTCGACAAGCGCTACCACGCCCTGGTGCAGGGCCACCCGGACCCGCTGAGCGGCACCATCGACGCGCCCATCGGCCGGCACCCGAACCACGACTACAAGTGGGCCGTGACCGCCGACGGCAAGGCGTCCGTGACGCACTACGACCTGATCGAGGCGTACCGGGCCGCGTCGCTGCTCGACATCAAGCTGGAGACGGGCCGCACCCACCAGATCCGGGTGCACATGTCCGCCCACCGCCACCCCTGCGTCGGCGACCTCACCTACGGCGCCGACCCGACCATGGCCAAGCGCCTCGGCCTGACCCGGCAGTGGCTGCACGCCGTGCGGCTCGGCTTCGAGCACCCCGGCGACGGGCGGTGGGTCGAGTTCGAGAGCACCTACCCGGCCGACCTGCAGACCGCCCTCGACCGGATCGCGTCGGAGAGCCGGTGACCGCCGAGCCGGTGGCCGCCGAGGGCCGGCCGGAGGAGCCCGTCGCGTACGCGGTCCGCGAGGCCGTGCGGCGCGCCGACCGTGACGCCTGCTTCGCCGTGCGCCGCGAGGTCTTCGTCGAGGAGCAGGGCGTGCCGCAGGAGATCGAGTACGACACGTACGACGAGACCGCCGTGCACGTCCTCGCGATCCGTGCGGACGGCCTGCCGCTGGGCACCGGGCGGCTGCTCTTCGGCGCGGACGCGGTCGGCAAGACCGGCGCGGACGCCTCGGTGGGCTCCCTCGGGCGGCTCGCGGTGTCGAAGGCGGCGCGCGGCCTCGGAGTCGGCGCTGCTCTGGTGCGGGCCATCGAGGACGCGGCCCGCGAGCGCGGGCTCGCCGCCGTCGACCTGCACGCGCAGACGCAGGCGCTGGGCTTCTACGAGCGCCTGGGCTACGCGGCGTACGGGCCGGAGTTCCCGGACGCGGGGATGCCGCACCGCGCCATGCGCCGCGTTCTGTAGCGGACAGGGGGCAGCGGAGCGGGCATGACTCAGGGCCTGATCCGGTGGGACAGGCCCTGTCGGCAGGCGTCCGGGGAACGGTGTTTCCGGCCCGGGCGCGGTGATCGCTGACGTGCGGGTGGCCGCTACTTGTAGGTGTGGCACCCGGCCGGACGGTCGTAGACGGATCCGGTGCACTGGCCGCTGTGGCCCCCGCCGTTTCCGCCGTTGGTGGGCGGGCTCGGGTTCGCCATCGCGGCGGAACCGGCGCCCAGGATGCCGGCGACGGCCAGCAGAACGGCTGCCGCCTTGCGCCCCACGTGCTGTCTCAACATGACATCCTCCTGGCGAGTGGTCGGAATGTCCCTTTTATGATAGGCGCCCGATCTTCGTCGCGCTGAAGGGGACCTCCGTGGACCAGCTCGCCCTGCTGTTCCTGCTGCTGCTCGGCGCCGTGCTGACCGTCCCCCTCGGAGACCGGCTCGGACTGCCCGCACCCGTCCTGATGACCCTCGTCGGGATCGTGCTCGCGTACCTGCCCTTCGTGCCGAACGTGGACATCCCGCCCGAGTTCATCCTGCCGCTGGTGCTGCCGCCGCTCCTCTACGCCTCCGCGCAGCGCACCTCGTGGCGCCAGTTCGCGGCTAACAGGCGCCCGATCTTCCTGCTCGCCGTGGCCCTGGTCTTCGTGACCACGGCCGCCGTCGGCGCGGTCGCCGACGCGCTGGTGCCCGGCATCCCGCTGGCGGCCGCACTCGCCCTCGGCGCCCTGGTGGCGCCGCCCGACCCGGTCGCGGCCACGGCCGTGGCCGGGTCGCTCGGGCTGCCCCGGCGGCTCGTGTCGATCCTGGAGGGCGAGGGGCTCTTCAACGACGTCACCGCGATCGTGCTCTACCACGTGGCGATCACCGCGGTCGTCACCGGCAGCTTCTCCTGGCCGCGGGCGCTCGCCGAACTCGTCCTGTCGGCCGTCGTCGCCGTCGCGGTCGGCATCGCGCTCGGCTGGATCACCAACAAGCTGATCGGCGTCCTCGGCGACGCCACCCTGCAGACCGGGCTCACCCTCCTCGTGCCGTTCGTGTCGTACGTGCTCGCCGAGGAGCTGCACGGCTCCGGGGTCCTCGCCGTCCTGGTCACCGCGCTCTTCCTGGCCGAGTACGCGAGCGACGCCGACGACGTGATGGGACGGCTCGCCGGGCAGACCTTCTGGGAGGTCGTCGACACGCTCGTCACCGGCATCGCCTTCGGCCTGATCGGCCTGGAGCTGGTGCACGTCTTCGGGGTCGCCGAGGGCCGCGGCCGGCAGATGCTCGGCTGGGGCGCGGCGGTCGTCGGCGTGGTGGTCGTGGTGCGGCTGCTCTGGCTGCTGCCGGCCGCCTGGGTGGCGAAGAAGCTGCACGACCGGCGGGACTACGCCGAGGACATCCCGATGAGCTGGCGGGAGAGCGTCGTCATGTGGTGGGCCGGGATGCGCGGGGTGGCCTCGGTCGCTCTCGCGCTCGCCATCCCGCTGCGTACCGACGACGGCGCACCCTTCCCCGGCCGGGACGAGCTGGTCTTCATCGCCTTCTGCGTGATCATCGCGACCCTGGTGGTGCAGGGCCTCACGCTGCCCCGGCTGGTGAGGCTGCTCGGCGTGAAGGCCGACACGGACGCCGAACGGGCCTTCGAGCGGGACCTGGCGATCCGGGCGGCGAAGGCGGCGAAGGCGCGGCTCAAGGAGATCGAGGAGGTCGAGGAGCTGCCCGAGGAGGTGGCGGAGCGGCTGCTCCGCGGCGCCTTCGACATCGGGGCGCGGATCAGCGTGGACATGGTGGACGAGGAGCGGAGGGCCGCGTTCGCCCAGCGCGTGGACCGGCTGAAGTCGATCCACCGGATCCAGCGGGAGATGATGTCGGCCGCCCGGCACGCGGTGCTCTCGGCGCGCAGCGAGCCGGGCGCCGACCCGGAGGTGGTGGACCGGGTGCTGCGCCAGCTGGACGTGCGCAGCATGCGCTAGGTGTATTGATCACGAGCGTTGTTGACACTGGTCTGGTCTTGAACATGGCGAAGACCTCCGGTGTGGTGGGAGCTGTCTAGGAACTCACCGCCCGGA